>CAJXCU010000021.1 GCA_913051935.1 uncultured Flavobacteriales bacterium | reverse complement strand
TGACCGCAACAATATCATTGAAATATCAGAGCTTATAAAACATACAAATAGAGAGTTGTCCCCTCGGAACATTGAAAAAATCAATCGAAACTTTTTTTATCAGCTACGAACAAGGGCCCCGTTCACGCCTGCCCCTAATAAAGTCATGGCGAATCTTTTAGAAACCATCGGGGATTTCAATATGGAATATGGCTCTTATGAAAATGCATTACTTGGATACATATATGCCTTAGTATATGAGAATTCAAATTGGCTTGACAGAAAAATAAAAGAAAAAATTAGAGCCCTCAATATTAAAAGAGATAACCTGCCTTCACAACCTGAGCTGCCTGATGCATTTGTTAAAATGATGAAGCGCAGTCAAATCAACCCTGAACTTGTACTCATGGGAATCGATGAATTCGCCAATAAGCAAGACTCTATTCATTTACATAAAATGCAGGTAATCGATTCGTTAGAGATTCTTCAGAACCAATTGACCGCAAAGACCAAAAAAGATAATAAATCATTGAAGGCAAAAGAGCGTATTAATGAGAAGATCAAAAATGAAAGATTGTTATTTCTAGGGATAGGACTTTTAATCGGAGCAGTCCTCACTTTTCTATTACTTCGAAGAAGAAAGAGTAATTCAACCTAAAAAGAAAAGACAAAAAAAATAGCCCCCCCTTTAAAGAAAGGCTATTCTATATTTATTTTGAATTATTTATTGTCCGATGGTAAATACTTTTTCTGTAGTCCCATCCGAATAAACATAAATAAGTGGCGTATTCGCTTTGAATTCTGTTTCGCGACCCATATGGTCTAAAATTCTAACCAAAACTTTACTAGCTGCTATGTCGGCTGTAAGCCCGGCAGACTGCAACCATTGATCGTTCAAGATATGATTTAATGTACCCATATCATGACCACTGTATACAAGCTGACTTGCCTCTGGGGATTCAGCATCAGGAAGAAACAATAAGAACCAAGGTAGTGTTGTTGCACCATTCTGCGTATACTTATTGATATAGCTTTGTAAAACATTATCAATATTGATAAATATCGGGTAGCTTATTCCATAGTCAGACCCCCATTGACCAGCATCATCACAATCCGCTGTATTAAAATCTCGATCTTCATGGATAAAACCAAAAACTTTTACGTTTTCAGTCATTGTATTTTGCCAAAGAGACTCTGTAGATTCTGCACCAGCAGCAGTACCTGCGCACCATAAACTTGAAAAATTAATAACAACTGCCTTTCCTTTGGATAGCTCCTTGTACATGCTGTATGAATCACCATCACAGGTGTACTGTGTCCAATTTGGAACTTGTGCTGAAACTGATAGCAAAAGACCTGTAAATAAACTAATTAACGCTACTTTCATAATTAATATTTTAATATTTGAGAGCGCAAAAGTACTCAATCTTTTAGATTAACAAACAATTTACAATGTGAATTTTATGTTACCCAATTTCCTTTTGATTTTAACGTACCCAAAAGTCTTTGATAGCGTTAAATTGATAACTAACTTTAGACTCACTTTATCAACTGTATGAGACCATCCTTTCTTCTAAAAAAAAAATTCTGGATTCGTTTTACAGTTATTCTTTTTACTGTACCCGTCTTTATTCTGAGCATTGCTTTACTTATTCTCTACGCAAAACAGGATCAATTGATTCAGGCCGAAATCATTGCATTAAATCAGTCATATGAGGGCAAAATAGCAATTGGAGAAACTCACCTAGAGCCCTTCGCAAATTTCCCTTACATCTCAATCAAAGTAGAGCATGTAAGCATAAGCGAATCGAAAAATGGTTCGGCTGAAAAGCTACTTGAGGTCGGAAATATCTATACGGGATTTAATGTCTGGGACATCATTCAGGGTAATTTTGATATCAAAAATCTATTGATTGCGGATGGGGTAGTAAACCTAATTTTCCACAAAGATGGAACAATCAATATTCAAAATGCCTTAAAGACAAATGAGGCGTCGGAAGGTGAAGAACCAATGGACATTCACCTGAAAAATATACAGCTTCGCAACATAGATGTTCATAAACTCGACGAGGCCACAAATGTAGATGTTGAAACCTTTATTTACTATGCAAAAGGAGGTTTTCAAACTGCTGGGGACCTAATTAATGCACATATTGATACTGAATTCGAGCTGAATGTTGTAGAAAACGGAGATTCAACATATATCAAACGCAAGCACTTTGAGTTTCACACAGACCTTTCCTTAAATGACAAAACTGGCAAATTGGTTCTAGAGCCTTCAGGGATAAGGATGGAGCATGGAGATTTTGACATACACGGCTCGATTGACCTTAAAAATAATGTAGATCTAGACCTCAATATAAAAGGAACAAAACCAAACTTCGACATGCTCATAGCCTTTGCTCCTTCTGATATTCTTCCTGTGCTTGAACGTTATAAAAATGCGGGAAATATTTATTTCAATGCACGCGTAAAAGGGCCAACATTGCATGGAATCATGCCCTTTATTGATGCAGAATTTGGAGCGAGTGAAGCATTTCTTGAAAATACAAGTGCTGGAAAACGAATAGATGACATGGGTTTTGAGGGTCACTTTACAAATGGTTCAAGACGCAACCTTCAGACCATGGAGTTTTCATTGAAAGGAATGACTGCTAAGCTTGAAACAGGGAGTTTTGTAGGTTCCATTTTTGTGAAAAACTTTGAAGAGCCAGAGGTTGACATGCGCCTAAACGCCGATTTTAATGTTGGTTTTTTGACCAAATTCTTAAGCATAGACGGTGTAGAAGCAGCCGGCACTGCACAACTCGAGATGCGCTTTCATGACATTATTGACATAGACAACCCCGGGCTGGCCTTAAACGACTTGAACCAGGCTTATTTTAGTGAGCTAAGCGTTCAGGGCTTGTCCATGAAATCTGTTGACTTGCCAGCTCCACTTGAAAAACTGAACCTGCATCTAATCATGAATGGAAAAAAAGCTGAGCTTGATTTATTTGATATGCAGTTTGGTAATTCTGATCTATCTATAACAGGATACCTCTCTGATCTCCCAGCCATTATGCACCACACAAGTACCCCTGTAAATGCGCACCTTGATATTACATCCAAAACAATTGATTTTGCTGAAATCACAAATTATTCAAAAAAAGACAGCATCGGTGTAGATGAAAAAATAGAAGGCCTGAAAGTAGGACTCTCTTTCAATTCTTCTGCACGTGCCTTTACTGAATCACCAAACCTTCCAGTTGGAGAATTTTTTATAGATAATTTATATGCGAAACTAAAGCATTATCCCCATGAATTACACGACTTCCATGTTGATCTTTTAATCGGAGAAAGGGATTTGAATATTAAGGACTTTACTGGATATATTGATGATTCAGATTTCCATTTTAATGGTTTGGCCCACGATTATGGCTTTTGGATGAAAGACGTTCTTGATGGAGATGTTGATTTAGACATTACATTTACCTCTGATCGCTTTCGCTTAGAAGATGTGTTTTCGTACGGAGGAGAAAACTACGTTCCGATAGATTATCGACATGAGCAAGTCGATAAGCTTGTGCTTCATTTACAATCTAGTATGCATTACCGGGAATCAGCACTTCATTCTATTGATCTTGAGCTAGACAGACTGAATGCAAAAATGCGTTTACATCCTATGCGCTTTGAAAATTTCAGAGGCCGTTTTCATTATGAGGATGAGCACCTTATGGTACAAGATTTTCATGGGGAAATAGGCCGCACGATATTTAATCTCGACATGAATTATTACCTCGGAAATAATCCATCTATCAGAAAACGAGACAACCATATAGGTCTGAAAGCAAATTATATTGACTTCGATCAGCTATTTAATTTTAACCTTCCAGGCTCGACTCAAATTACTGATCAAAACACCGCTAAGCATGAAGAAGCATTTAATGTATATGAACTACCTTTTACAGATATGACAATTGATGTCGATGTCGGTCACTTTATCTACCATCGCATTGACTTACAAAATATTCATTCTCGTCTTCGAACCAATCAAAATCATTACCTATACGTCGATACCTTAGACCTAAAAGCCGCGGGAGGAGAGGTGAAAATGTCCGGATATTTCAACGGTTCAGACCCCAAACATATTTATCTGAGTCCTATGCTTCAATTGAAAAATATGGATATGGACAAGGTGCTATTTAAATTTGAAGATTTTGGACAAGATGCAATTGTCTCTGAAAACCTGCACGGAAAACTCACAGCAGATATTACAGGAAAAATAAGGATGTATCCCGATATGGTTCCTGATCTTGACAAATCAGAAATACATATGGATATTCAGGTATTGAATGGCAGGCTCGAGAACTACAGCTATATGATGATGCTTTCTGATTATATGGGGGACAAAGACCTCAGCTCAGTACGCTTTGACACATTAGAAAACCACATGGACATTACGAATGGTGAACTCACTATACCTAATATGACCATAGAATCCACTTTAGGACATTTTGAATTGTCTGGCAAGCAGGATATGGACCTTAATATGGAATACTATGTGAAAATTCCATGGTCTATTATTAAACAGGGAGCTCAGTATAGCCTTTTTGGAAAAAACAAAGAACAAAGCGGAAAACAGGATAAAGATGAAATTATTCGTGCAGATTCAACTAAAAAGACACGTTATTTGAATCTCAAAATCAAAGGGAATATGGATGACTATAAAATATCCTTAGGTAAGGACCGAAATAAAAATTAAGATAATTTCAGGCCAAAAAACAACACTGAAAAGAATTTGCAAATTATCAAGATGTTGGAGAAAAAATATTAGATAGTCTTCAGATCGTTAATAACTAAACGCAAAAAACCACGGTATATAACTAGAGTGCTATCGTGTATACGAGTTCTAATTGCATTCCTGGTTTTCAAACCGAATGATAAAAATAAATCTTTTGGCTATCGTCTTTAATCAGGATTTTATCTAGATACATTTTCCTATGAACAACGTACTAAACGATGAAAACACCAAAGTCTTTCCGTATTTTAGCCAAAACCTACAGATAAACTATGAAACATACTGAAAAAATGTTGCGTGATGACGCGCTGAAAGGGAAAACCATTGTTGTAACTGGGGGGGGTAGCGGACTTGGTAAAGCCATGTCACGCTACTTTTTAGAACTCGGTGCAAAAGTAACCATCACCTCAAGGAATTTCGATAAACTAAAAAATACCGCAAAAGAGCTCGAGGCAGAAACAGGTGGGATATGCTTACCTATTCAATGTGACGTAAGGCATTATGATCAGGTAGAACAGGTCTTGGCGGAAGTCCTAAAGTCCTTTGGTGAGGTCGACGTATTGCTCAATAACGCAGCCGGAAATTTCATCTCACCCACGGAAAGATTATCAGCAAATGCATTTGATACAATTATCGATATTGTTCTGAAAGGGACTAAAAACTGTACCCTTGCATTTGGAAAACATTGGATTAAAAGCAAACAAGAAAACACAAAGGTGCTCAACATCGTAACTACCTATGCATGGACAGGCTCAGGTTATGTCGTTCCCAGTGCCGCTGCAAAGGCAGGAGTACTTGCCATGACAAGAAGCCTTGCTGTCGAATGGGCAAAATACGGAATGCAATTCAACGCAATTGCGCCAGGACCCTTCCCCACCAAAGGTGCGTGGGACAGACTGCTTCCTGGAGATTTGAAAGAGAAATTTGATATGTCGAAAAAAGTCCCATTAAATAGGGTCGGCGAGCATCAAGAGCTTGCAAACTTAGCGGCATATTTAGTATCAGACTTTTCCTCTTATATTAACGGAGAGGTAATTACCATTGACGGTGGAGAATGGCTGAAAGGAGCGGGAGAGTTCAATTTACTAGAAGATATTCCACAAGAAATGTGGGACCAACTTGAAGCCATGATTCGAGCAACAAAAAAGAACAAATAGTTCCGTATTGTTCTTTTCAATTATTTTGAGAAGAGGCGATTTACCCCAAATAAGGTATTTGCATCACCCCTATATCTACATAGTTTTGAATAAAAAATAAATTCGTAAAGAATATGAAAGCTTATTCGATATTCCTAATTCTGATAACCCTTGCAATTGTAGGATGCTCCAAAGACAAAAGTAACGATAGCACATATCGTTTTGAATTCGATTTTGATTTAAACAACCATTATTTAATTGAAAGTACTGGTGAACTAATTGAAACGGATAGAGCATATACTGATACCAACTATGAATGGACAAGAAATTTTATTCACCTCTTAGATGGAGAAATTGGAGACACCTTAAGACTTGGTTGTTGGGGGAATTGGGACGGTTATATTGAAAACCCTAGTGCATCCGTAAAAATATGGTTCCCACAAACAGAACTTGCTGATGGGGTTTATCAATACTCAAGAACTGAAGATGTCAATGACTTCACAATTCATATGGAGAGAAATATGACCTGGGGCGAAAATTCAAATGCCTGGGGTACAATTGAAGGAACCAATACTATATTAAATTCAGATACTGTGGCCTCTTCGTTTACTAATGGTAACAATTTAGTAGCGGTAGAATACGCTGAAATAAAAATTGAGCAAATCAACACAACAAATTCCGAACTGCGTTATGTCATTGAAACTGTTAATGGTGATTTAATCAAAGGCTCATACAGTGGTTCGCTTGAGCGTTTTAAGTTGTGGACACCTGAAATTGACTGTGATTAGGATGAATGTCCCTAAATTTAAATAGCCAAAACCTTGTCAATAATATTTTTCAGCATTGACGGCTCACTGCCAGGACCAATAGTAATTAGCTTCGGGCCCGTCTGAGGCACCCCATTAAAAGGACGAATTGAAATCTTTCCATCAGGAGTCCTTTCAAAATAAGTATAATGCTGCTGCTCGCCTATTTGCGTGCACCCCTTCACGCGCAGAATACTTTGCGGTATCTCGCAACAAACCTGCTGAAGAGACCGCTCAGATTTTAATCTTGGAAGGTCTATCGAACTGGATGCCCAATGTGCCTTGAGATGGTCCATTTGTTTTGAATCCCGATGGACGGGTTCAAGCCTGGGAAGCAATGACCCATCAATTTCATCCATTTTCATTATATCAGCTGTCGGGTTAATTGCCTTAATTTCGTCAGATACAAGCTGAATTCTTTCAGAAGACAAATAATTATAGTGTGTTAAAACAATTAGAGAAGAAACCTGAATTTGATTGGACTCAAGATCGTTGTGTTCGCCGCGTTTCTGCCAATTTCGTGTGTCTACGACTGATACCTGTATGGGAGGTAAAAACCGTTCTTTCAGGCCAACACCCAAGAAACCCATTAGAGAACATGCGTCTGATGTCCCATTTGCCTCAATAAGTGTAATTCCTTTTTTTCGCTCCGGAATTCTATTGACACAATCTCGAAGCTCCATAATCCCACTGCAGCAAATACAACTACCATTTAAAGGCCATAAACTATCTGGCGCCAATTTTTCTTTAAACTGCTGCATGTCGAGGTAAGCATTTTCATAGTCATTAAGAATCACAAAAGGACTCCAGTCATTCCTAACGTAAGAGCTTACCAGATGCTTAAGTAAAGTTGTTTTACCCGCGCCCAAGAAACCCACAACAGTAATAATTGCCTCCATCTTATTTCGAAACGTTCAATTTCAGTTTAAGTTTAGTAGCATGGAACATCCAAATAGAATTATACTTTAAGCTTTGAAAAAGCTAAAAGTAAATACCCTCATTATTTCAGTCTTTTGACCAGGATAATGAGGGTGCATTTTGTCATATAATTTAATATTCTTTGTATGAGTTAGGCAAGCAAATCTATTGTAGAATGGTCAATGCCCCGATACCAAGATTACGGATTATACGGGAAAGAAGAATGGTGAAGATCTATTTTAAGCGCACCGTTTGATAATTTATATCCGAAAGTGTATTCCACTTTGGCCTCATTTCCATCTAAATCGGTGAAGAAGTAATTCCCCATGGCTATTGCTCGATTATCCTCGAGAATAAATCCAGTATTTTCAAACCTCACTTTTGTCCATGGCTGAATAGCAAAACCGTTATCTTCAGCACATGCGCGATCATCTCCGGCAATGAAATAAGAAACAGCCTCTGCCTTGGACGGCCTAAATTGTTCTGATTTACACTTGGTTGGCTTAAAGAGAACTGGACCTGACTCAAATGAATAAAGCTTGTCTAAAAATTCAGAGGTATAGGCCTCACATTCTGGACGACTATTCTTTAATGAGCCTATTTTTACAACACCCGCTCCCCACTCTTTTTGAGCTTCTAAAACATTGTTTTCTGTTATCATTTTATAAAAATTTTAAATAAATGTCAACCTCATTTCTTTTATAAAAAAATGAGTATTCAAATATAAAAAAGAAGTGACATTAATACAACCGATTTGGATGATTGGGATTGTCAAGCACTCAATTGTGACAATTTACTTGCGCGTGAACCAGACTAAATGGATGCATAAATAAACGGACTTTTTGAACAATAATCAGGTAGGGTTTTTATATTAAAAAAGGGCAGTCTAATGAAAATTCGAACAATCAAAACAATAGTTTCAGCCCAGCGCATTAATATGGGAGGGCACTTGTTAGATCAACCGCTACCCGTAAACAGCATAGATTCGATAGATCCATTCTTATTGATCCATCATTGGGATGAGCCATTAAAACCTGGAGGAGAACAAAGCGAGCTTGGAGTTGGACCACATCCACATAGAGGGTTTTCTCCAGTAACATTTATCTTTAAGGGTAGTGTGCGGCACCAAGACTCTATCGGAAATACAGCTGTTATTTCAGAAGGAGGAACGCAGTGGATGCACGCCGGAAATGGAATCGTTCATAGTGAAAGACCAGGTATTGAATTGGTTAAAAATGGGGGAGAACAAGAATTCATTCAATTTTGGGTAAATACCCCATCAAAATATAAAATGGAGCCTCCTTATTATCTTCCTATTTCAGCTGATGACACGCCAAAAATCAAAAAAGAAAATGCAGAAATATCTGTCGTTGCAGGCGAATTCGAATCTTTGATTGGCCCAGCAAAAACATATAGCCCTCAGGCCTTACTTCGTATTGAGGCAGACTCATCAACAAAAATGAGGCTCCCCATTCCAGATAGTTATAACACCATACTCTATATTTTAAATGGGAAGCTGTCCGCTGATGGTAAATATGCAAAATCAAAAGATATGATCTGGTTTGAAAATGATGGTGCAGGTATTGAAATAGATATACTTGAACCCAGCCGTCTCATTATTTTAGCGGGGGAACCCATTGGCGAGCCCGTTGCGGCTTACGGCCCTTTTGTGATGAACACTCAAGAAGAACTTCAACAAGCTGTTAACGACTTTCATAACGGTAATATGGGAACCCTAAACGAAACCTTTGATTCCTAAAAAATTCTCGGTGAATTTCAGTTGTAAACCATTCAATGGTTATTAGTTAGAGAATACTAACTATCTTTGTATGCTTTGATAATTAAGTAAAGACTATTTATAACTGACTAGAAAAGAATTAAATACACATTATGGAATTTTTAGACTACCCATTTTTAGAGAATACAATAAAAGATTGGGCGATCGCTTTAGGGATCATTCTGGGAACATTCGTAGCAACAAAGATTGTCTACTGGTTTATTGCCAACATCATTAAAAAGCTTACATCCAAAACCAAAACGAATCTTGACGATGTGTTGGTTGAAAAGCTTGAAAAACCAATTCGATATTCAATTTTAATTTTGGGTTATTGGATTGCTATTCACTATGTAACTATTTCAAACTCTGAATTATTATCCTTCCTAGAGGGCATTGGATCCTTATTCCTAGTACTAACATTAACCTCAACGGCTTCAAAAGTATTTGACGCGCTGGTAACAGAGGTTGTTCTTCCTATTGTTGAAAAAACCGAAGGTGGAGGCGATAACTATATTTTACCTGTGTTGTCAAAAGCCGTCAAAGGCATCATATGGACTTTTGGGGTAATCATTGGACTTGACAATATTGGCTTCGATATTACAGCAATGATTGCAGGACTTGGAATCGGGGGCCTAGCCTTAGCTCTAGCCGCACAAGACTCAGTAAAAAATATTTTTGCCGGAGTGATGATTTTTTTAGACAAACCATTCAAGGTTAAAGAAAGAATTCAAATACAAGGTTATGACGGAACGGTCGAAGAGGTTGGCCTAAGAAGCACGCGCATCAGAACATTAGAAGGACGCGTGGTTACGATTCCAAATAGCACCTTTACAGATAATAGTGTGGTCAATGTCACCTCTCAGCCAGCATTAAAGGTTGTGCTTAATCTCGGACTAACCTACGATACTGACGAAGTTGGAATGCAAAAAGGAGTAGACATCCTAAGAGAAATTGTAGCAGACCACTCAACTATTCTTGAAGAAAACTGTGCCGCAGGGTTCAAAGACTTTGGTGACTTTGCGCTCGGGATATTATTTATATACTATGTAAAACCAGATGCAAATGGTTTAGAGGCACAAAATACAATCAGCAAGGAAGTACTTAAGCGGTTTAATGCCGCCGGACTTGACTTTGCATTCCCAACACAAACACTATTGAACAAGGATATCTCCTAGTCAAAAAAAGCAAAAGCTACACAGTGGTTTTAACAATTCGATGTTGATAGTAATGATTTATTAACTGAGCGGGAAAGAGATGAACTACTACATTGAAGCACAAAAATGTAGTTTATGCAAATGCGCGCAGGGTCTTTAGTCATCAATGAAAAAAAAGAATTGTTACTCATTTACCGAAAGGGGAAATGGGACTTTCCGAAGGGTAAGGTTGAAAAAAAAGAAAAAAATAAGACCGGTGCTCTTAGAGAAACATCGGAAGAAACGGGTCTTGAACTTGACAAACTTTCCCTACAGCAACCACTTAGAAAAACTGCCCATCTATTGAAGCAGAAGAAAATAAAAACAAGGTGGTACCTAGTCAATTACAAAGGCTCAAAGCAAAATCTGTCACCACAAAAGGAAGAGGGAATAGAAAAGTGTATCTGGGTCAGCCAGGACTCATTAGTATTATACATCCCATATCTTCGCTCATATGCCCGAGAGGTGCTCGCATACTATATTCAGTATGTACAAAATCCCCTAGGTATTCGATTTGTGGCCTAGTGACCAATCATTTTTGAAGGGTCCACAATGGCATCATAATCAGTCTCTGAAACATGGCCTAAAGTAATCGCTGCCTCCTTTAAAGTGGTCCCGTTTTTGTGCGCATACTTGGCGATTTCAGCAGCCTTGTAGTAGCCGATTTTTGTATTTAAAGCCGTAACAAGCATCAGAGAATTTTCTAAATGTTTTTGAACCATAGGCTCGTTTGCCTTTATCCCAGAGACACAATTATCCGTAAATGATTGGCAAGCATCACCAATAAGTCTAGCTGATTCCAAGACATTTTTCGCCATAACTGGTTTAAATACATTCAACTCAAAATGCCCGTTGGAGCCTGCCACTGAGACAGTCACATCATTACCAATTACTTGGGCACAAACCATTGTCAGTGCCTCAGGCTGAGTTGGATTAACTTTTCCTGGCATAATAGAAGAACCAGGCTCATTATCAGGTATGACCAGCTCCCCTATACCACATCTTGGGCCCGAAGACAACATGCGTATGTCATTTCCTATTTTCATTAAAGATACCGCTACTCTTTTTAACGCTGCCGAAAGTTCCACCATAGCATCGTGTGCAGCTAGCGCTTCAAACTTATTGTGCGCTGTAACAAAAGGTAGTCCCGTAAATGCCGCGATTTTATCGGCAACTAAAACATCATACCCTTTGGGTGTATTTAATCCTGTTCCAACAGCGGTACCTCCCAAAGCAAGCTCACTAATGGCAACCAAAGCATTATTTATCGCTCTTTCTGCATGATCAAGCTGGGCAACATAACCACTAAATTCTTGACCCAAGGTAAGCGGGGTTGCATCCATGAAATGTGTTCTACCGGTTTTCACCACACCTTGAAAATCTTGAGCTTTTTTGTCAAGGGCTTCCCTGAGGTTTTTAATCCCAGGTAGCGTTGTCTCTACAACTTTCTTGTACGCAGCGATATGCATCGCCGTAGGAAATGTATCATTGGAGGATTGGCTTTTGTTCACATCGTCATTTGGGTTGAGCACTTTTTCAGTATCCGTCAGCGCGCCGCCTTGAAGCACGTGTCCTCTGTTCGCAATAACTTCATTGCAATTCATATTAGATTGTGTTCCGGAACCCGTCTGCCAAACTACCAAAGGGAACTCTTCGTCATGCACACCCTTTATGATTTCGTCACAAACCTCAGAAATAAGCTCTTTTTTAGCTGAATCTAATACCCCTAGCTCAGCATTGGTATGTGCTGCTGCCTTTTTCAAATAGGCAAATGCATGAACAATTTCTAGAGGCATTGATGCGGCAGGTCCTATTTTGAAATTATTAAGTGAACGCTCCGTTTGCGCACCCCAATAGCGTTTGGAAGGTACCTTTACCTCTCCCATCGTATCTTTTTCTATTCTATACTCCATTTTATAATGAATTATTTATTTTAATTTTTTAATTTTGACTACAGCTTTAGCAAAAATAGTAGAACATGAGCACTTTCGGTATAGTTTTCTTTCTTTTAATTGGAGGCATGGCCTTTTGGATGTTATTGTTCTTAATGGGATTCATTCTTCCCTATTGGATTACACTCGGATTATTTGAGCAATTACGCCCGAAACGCGTATTAGACGAAGAAAAGAAATAAACCCATCCCCTTTAACATCTGCTGTTGTCAAACCATTTTTGGTGACCATCCGCGTGCTTCTAACTTCAGATAAAAGTAAGTTCTCTTAAAAATAACTACCTTCGAGTAGTCATTAATTTGAACCGAAAATCTATGGAAATCAGTCCGGAAATAAAAGACCGTTTAGAGCAGCTAAGTAAAAAATATGCTGCAATAGGGCAAGACCTTGCTTCTTACCTAGATGGTTTAATATATGCCAATCCGATTACCTATTGGGATTACATTGAGGTAGACGCTTTATTGAGTCTGCAAAAACCTAAAACCGATTTTCCTGACGAAAAAATATTTATTGTTTACCACCAAATTACTGAGCTATATTTCAGTTTAATTCTACATGAGCTAGAACAGGTCTGTCACAATGGTAAAATCATCTCAAAGACAGGTCAAGATTTGGGTTGGAATGACCATTTGGATCTTGAGTTCTTTGTTGAGCGGCTGAAAAGAATCAATATGTACTTCGAAACCTTAACAAAGTCTTTTGAGGTCATGCGTTTCGGCATGGAGAAAGATCAGTTTACAAAATTTAGAATGTCTCTATTGTCGTCAAGTGGCTTTCAAACAGCAGCTTACCGTCAAATCGAGATTGCATGTACAGATTTGAAGCACCTGGTCATGGAAGACCAAAGAGAAATACTCAAAGATGCTGATATCCACGAACAACTGAATAACATCTATTGGCGCAGAGGAGCTATTGTAGAGGAAACGGGAGAAAAAGCATTGACGCTAAGGGATTTTGAAAAAAAATATCTACAAGGATTTCATGACTTTGCAGATGAATACCAGCCCATTAATATTTGGGAAAAATACACAACATTACCCGCGAAAGATAAAGAAAATGAAACACTGATTGCGGAACTTCGAGCACTAGACATTCATGTAAATGTGAACTGGCCCTTAGTACATTTCCGTACCGCAGTGCATTATCTTTCCAAAGGGACAGGTGATGAAAAAGGAACTGGGGGAACGAACTGGCAGAAATACCTTCCACCTCGATTTCAAAGACGAATCTTTTACCCTGAGCTTTGGAGTGAAAAAGAAAAAAACGAATGGGGTAAGAAATGGGTAGAGGAAGTACTTGCAGACTCAATAAAAACCGGTTCTGCATTCAGGAAATAGCCTGACTATTTAATTGGTTTGAGGTATGCCTCTGACAAATCTAAAACACCAAAAGAATTCACTCGAGCACCTCTTAATCGTAAGTTAAATACAACTACAAGGTCTTCGAAATATAAAGGAACAATAGGTGCTTTTTGATTCAGTAAGTCTACACATAAATTAAAATATTCATTGCGCTCAATAGGCTCCATTACCGCTCTAGCTTTATCCATTATTGTGTCAAACTCCAGGCTCACGAAGTGACTATTTTTAAGGCTAGAACCGCCTTTATTTTTTGAGTAATATGGCATTAAAAAAGACTCTGCGTCGGGATAATCCGAAATAAATCCTGACATCCACATTGATGCCAAACCAGATTGTATCAAATTCATTTTTTCATTAAACGATTTACGTTCCAACCTCAAGTTCAGCCGCAGCGTTCGACGTAACTTTTCGACCAGATTCAAACACCACTTATCCTCGGGAGATCCCTCTTTCGTACTTACATGAAAAATAATGGTATCTCCCTCCTTATAGCTACTTTTCCGAAGGTAACTTTTTGCCAACCTTAAGTTGTATGGGTTTTTAATACTACGTGTATATTTAAAAAAAGGCACTGATGGAAGGAGCCCTTGCTCAGCGGGAGAACCCTCACCAAAAAGAAAGTCACGACAAATTTCTTGACGGTCTACAGCATGGTAAATTGCCTTACGCAAATTTGAATCATTAAATGGTGCGGTATTACAATCAAACTCTAAAAAATTGACCTTTACCCCCTTCTTATGTTGTACTTTATGAAGAATATTCTTGCCTTCTTTAGCATCAGAAAGCGTTCCGAATAATGAATTAATTTCATTGATGGGAATTGCAGAAAGTAAATCTGTTTTTTGAGAGGTAAATGAATCAAATATATCCTCTCCTTCTTTCTGAAACCTAATCATTAAGGTATCTAAGAAAGGAAGCTTATTGCCATAATTATCGCTTCGCCAATAATTTGGGTTTCTTTCAAAAATTATTCCCTCGGCTGACTTTTGCTTGAAGGTAAATGGACCAGTACCTACAGGGTGATTAGCAATAGTATTACCATAGGTTTCAAACGCTTTTTTAGAAATTACAGCAAGACTTTGATGGGTTAAGATTTTTAAGATTGTTTGAGAAGAATCAATCAACCGCAGCCTTAAAATAGAATCAGAAAGCACCTCAATACCACTTACACCAGCGCTAAAATCAACACTTGTATCATTCAAAAAGTCCTGTGCACCGATTATTTTAGGAGTGAGTAATTGTGCTTGCTCATTTAGGGCATGTCTCGAGCAAGCGAAATCTAAGGTGAACTTTACATCACTTGCAAGCAACTTTCGACTTTGGCCTGTAAAACACGAGTCTGCATGAAAGTAAACCCCTTGTCTTATCTTTAAATTAAGGTAGGCATTATCATCAGAAAATGAATACGCCTCTATTAAATTTGAAACCAACTTTTGAGCATCCTCATCATAAGAAAGTAATGTTTCAAAAATAGGTGCCGTGGCCCTTTGGTCATACATCGAGATGACAGACATTGGAAAAATATGATCTGACTTTTCAGAAGCATAATAAGAAGCTTTTCCCCCGTATATTCGACCTCCCTTCGCAATCAATATATCTTTATCATCAGACGTTGAGCACGAAACAATCAACAAAAAAAATACTGTGAAGCTGTAATAAAGTTTTGACATCAATTCGAAATTCTAAAAATAGGAACCTGCTGAATCCCATATTTATTTCTTAACCTGAGATAATATGAGCCGTTCACAAGTGAGGAAAGATCGATAAAATCACTTTTGGGCTTCGTAAAAAGTAATTTCCCTTCTTGGCTGAAAACTTCTATTTGGTCGCAAAGCTGACTCAAATAAACACCACCTGAGCTAGGGTTTGGATAGACATTTATATTCAAATTTCCTATAACAGGCAAGCCCAAAAGCCCTACAAATACGGAGTCTTCAAAGGTACATCCAATGGAGTCTGTAATCACTACACTATACCATGCTGAATTTAAATAAACCGCACTAGAATCAAGATGAAACGAACTCCAATTATAGGTGTATGGAGGTAATCCACCGCTCGGTGTAACGATTGCTGCGCCATTAAAAGCCCCTGCCTCCGTTTCAGGAAAAGTCTCAAATGCAGCAGAAATAGCACCAATCTCAATAATTTCAATTGTTTCCGTTGCCTGACAAGCATTAGAATCGACAACATCAATAATATATATACCTGCAGATAAATTATTAAGCGTGGTAACATTCAATGGATTTAAATTCACCTGATAAACATAGGGTGCTGTTCCGCCAAGCGCAGCAAAAGATATCGTTCCGTCTGAACTTTCTGCGCACAAATATTCTGAATATTCACTTTGAATAATTAATGGATCCGGCTGATTAACCTCCAATGCAAGGGTATCTATGCAGCCCCTTGTATCTTGAATCCAAACATTGTAAATTCCCGCAGAAAGGTTGTCTAGATAACTCAAGGTATCGCCATTGAACCATAAAAAGTCATAAGGCATATAAATAGAGTCCATCAATAAAGTAAGTTGCCCATTCTCTTCTTGAAAACAGCTTACATTTTGAATTGCCACAGAATCTACGACTTCACTCGACTCCGAAATAAATACAGAGTCCTCTACAATACAACCATCAGGATGAGTAATCACTACTGAGTTCCAGCCAGAAACGAGCGAATCATTTGGCTTAGTCGTTGCCCCATTTTCCCATAGAAAAGTGCAGGTGCTAAACATGCATGGGCAACCTGAAGATGAAAGCGTCGCGCTCCCGTCAGCATCTCCTATACACGTTGGTGAGGAGATGGCGCCATATGTGATTTCATAGGGGTCAACAAGCTCATAAGTTAGGTCTTCGTAACAACCTGAGGCGTCTGTCACACGAACGGTATAGAAACCGGCATCAAGATTTAACAAAGAAGGTTCATAAATTCCATTCGTCCAATGATAAACATAAGAAGATGATGTCTCAGTGGCGTTTATACTTATTGACCCGTCCGAAAAACCATTACAAGATGGATTAATCACGTTTGCTGAAGCAACCACCGTATAATCTCCACAAAATTGAGCGGTATTAGAATATAAACCATCGTAATTACTACCTAGATAGGAGCCCCACGCAATACCAGAATTTGGGACAGACGTTTCAAGTTCCATTCTGCTCACTACAATTCCATTCCATGCCACGGGATTTAAGCTGTCTTTTCGCGAGGCAAAAAGCAAGTCAACAAACCCGTCTTGATCTAAATCGGTAAATAATGGTGTAGAACCTAAATTAACCCCTGCCTCTAAAGTTGTGATCGGAGAAGATACATTCGTCTGAAAGTCAATTTTTTCAATCCTATGTTCAAAATAACCATTCATGACATAGGTAAGAGAGGCAACGGCTTCATCCCTGCCATCATTATTTAAATCTATCGCATTACCGGATGCATAATTCAATTGACCAAGACTATCGATAAATTTCAAATCTCCATTCGACCCGTCTAACATAATTTGATAAAAATCACTAAAGGAAGGGGCTATACCCTTAAATAATGTCAAAAACACATCTGGCGTATGGTCTGAAGTGAAATTTCCAATTACAGGAGCAGCACTTGACTCTGTATCAGGATGCTGGAATGACCAGATCTCTGCGAAATCAGCTCCAGAAAACTTTTGGAGCCTTCCTCCATAAGACAAAACAAAAATGTCATATGTATTGGTCAGCTCATTAAAAACCAAAGAAGGAGGTGCAATAAATCCTTTTAAAGAGTCAGAAGTTAATGTAACTGCACCTTCCATATTATTATTTAAAATACTTGAAAGTGGACAGACATAAAAGTGGCCTCCGAGATTTTCTCCACCTGTTCCAAATAAAACCCAGCGGACACCATTGCCTTGGAGATCGCAAACAATTGGAGAGCAATATGTTTCAGCGCTGTCCGGAACAACTGCTTTCGCGAGGGTTTCTCCATCGATTGATGAAATTACCAGAACGTGTCCCGGAGGACGGTCTGTTTCCCACTCGGGCGCCGAATAATCACCGCCGTTAGTCACAATGAGGTCTTGAAACGAATCAGCGTTCACATCATCAATAAACTGAGGATTATAAAAGTTGTACCACCCACTATCCGCGGGATTTGTACCGTATGGAAAAAAATCCCAAAGTAAAGAACCTGTTACACCATCAAATACTAAAAACTGTGCTTCTCTACCCGTTATAAAAACATCTTCTATTCCGTCACTATTGATATCATAAAAGGTAGGAGAACCATATAGCTCGCTTCGTGAGGTTGCATTCCACAATAGTGAACCATCGATACCATCAAAGGCCATCACTCCGTAATTACTACTTTCACCCTCAGTTCCGCCTCCAATAACAATGTCAAGGACACCGTCGTTGTTTAAATCACATGAACGTGGAGATGAAAGCGTAGGTATTGAATCAACAAAAGTTTCCCAAGTTAAAGCTTGGCAAAATAAATGATGAGTGGTTAACAAGAAGACTATCGAAATGAAATTTTTCATAGCTTCATTAAGGTTTCTTACTTACGCACAAGGTGCAGAAAACCATGGCCCTCTACTGTAGGAGTTGCGGCGTCTGAAGATTGATTTTCTACACCTACACCGATGTACTTGTAGAAGTAGACGCCATCTTCAGCTTCTTTACCAGAATTATCGATTTTACCATTCCATGCTGGGTTGTTATTATCGGGATCAACACTTGTTTCGTTAAAAACAATGTTTCCCCAACGGTTAAAAATAATCAGCTGAAGCTCCGATAAATTTTCTGTCGTCAACTCAAATAGCTCGTTGACATTTTCTTGGTCATTATCGGGTGTAAAAACATTCGGTGCAGAAATGATTGGCTCAGGATAGACGCAAGAACCATCATCTGCTGTTGCATTTAGATTAAAATTGAGCGCGTTCGGATCCGTACAACCGCAAATATCAATGATAATCTGTAGTTGAGTAGAATCGGCACAATTAATTCCTTGAGAAACCACCAGTTGAACATTATAGGATCCTGGGCTTCCATCATACATTTGGTTCATCTGCTCGATGCTATTACTTGACTGCGAATTACCATTGCCAAACGACAATTCATAGGCATCAGCATTTTGACTCTCACTGTAATCAAATGTAACAGATAGGGGCGAACATCCCTGCTCAGGCGTTGCTGTCAATGCGGCAATAGGCGGGTCCAGAAGCTCAACAAATGCGCTGTCTTCCACCGTACAAACCGCATCTTCAACTGAAATATAATACCATCCTGCGGGAAGATCAGTCCAAACTGATGCAGCAGGACCATCCATTCCCGATTGGTTTAACCAGGAGTAGTATACCCCGTGTTCAGGTGTTGTGGTTTCACCAACCACAATGGCTGAGACATAACCATCAGGCTCGCAGGTCGCCGGACCAATATAAATTGTATCTATTTCCAAGGTTTGGTTTTGGGTCAAGGTAACTGTGTCAACACCTGAAAAATTACAAAAATCGGTAGCCGTTACCAAAACATCAATCGACCCATTTTCAGATATCGCTTGATAAATTGTATCTCCTGTTCCTATAGGGTTTCCATCCATATCTGTCCAAGAATAGGTGTAAGGAGCATAGCCACCCGAAGCCGATGCACCTAACGGCACGCTGTCGTTTGCACACAAGACCGTGTCATCTGATTCTGTAATGTTCAATATTGGGCCATCGCCTATGTAAATAATTCCAGAAGAAATTATCGTATCTCCGCATACATTGACTAATTCCACAGAAATAGTGACCGATTCAAAACCCTCATCAAGCCCATCTTGAACTGGTGATAGATTAACTGTCACTGAATCTTCCCCTGGAAGAAATATGATTGTATCCGTTAAGAAGTTATAATCCGTTCCTTCAACTGCTTCTCCTCCAATTTCATAGTTGATAATTAGCGTATCATCTACATCTCCTTCCGGACGAGTGAAATAAAAATTCGCATCTGTACAACCCTCCACAATTGTTGAATCACCCGAAACTGTTGCAACCGATACGTCAACAGCGTCCGATACGAAACTACCTCCCTCTAGAAAAACAGCTGTATTCAAATAGTCATCCGTACAATCCGCGATGGCGAATTTAAAATGGTAGGTTTCGCCACACTCAACTTCAAGCTCAACAGGAATCGGAACAGTAAATCCATTGTGTGTAAATGAGTTACCCGTATTGTTGATGTAAAACTGACCGTTTGCACCTGGATGAATCGTACTAATCGTAATTGGCGTATTCGTCCCGGGTACTAAGGCCACATTCGCAGAACCATTAGGAAAAGCTGCCGGAGAAGAATAGGGTCCTGTAATACCAGGTCCACTGACAAAAAAAGCAAATACATCGTTAAAGTTTGTATTTACATAAGTTAGGTATTCATCAGATGAAAAAACAAAATTAAATGCCGCTTCGTTTGAAGAAGGGACAAAATCAAATTCTAAAATTGCAGCATCATCTGTTGAGAAAATCCCACCATTTACGGATTGAGCGACTGCAAGTAAATCGTTATCAGAAATACCACTTCCAGGCTGACCCGTGTCTGCGTTGTTAGGAGCCCCTAAAAGACCATTTATAGGACCTGCAGCCATAACAACCCCTGCATTAAAACCGACATTCGAATTGGCTCCGTTAAAAGTACCAATTTGATTCGCATTTCCGTTGAATGTAACATTTGAGATAACAATACCACCGCCTACAAGACTTTGTATATATTGTTCAGGAGTCATTCCTGATGCCACTGTAAGCTGAGCACGCGATACATGTGTCAAGCACAGCAGTGTAAATGAAAAAATTAAAAACTGTTTCAAACTTCTAGTAATTGATAGTGTATATCAAAGACGTGAACCTTTAATACGTAGTTGTACGCAAAAATAAGCAATAATTCACGACTAAAAAAAAGTCAAGAAGTACAACAATATATCACACCCACTTTTACACCATAATTTTACCATTTCAAGCCCTTTATAATATGAGCATACAGACATAACTCATATAAGAGAAAAAAGCAGTAATTTGGAACCGAAAAACATAAATATATGGTACAAACACAAAACTACATTTTAGCGCATAAAAATCAATTTTTAAATCAGCTCATAAGTCTTTTGCGCATTCCATCAATTTCTGCGGACTCAGTATATAATAACGACGTTGCAGAATGTGCAACAGTGCTAGCTGAGGATTTAAAAAAAATTGGTCTTGATAATGTAGAAGTATGCCAAACAGACGGTCACCCCATTGTCTTTGGCGAGAAAATTATTGACCCAAACCTCCCTACAGTTCTTGTATACGGACATTATGACGTTCAACCTGCAGACCCTATTGATTTATGGACAAATCCTCCTTTTGACCCGGTAATTAAAGAAACAGACATTCATCCTTCGGGTGCCATTTTTGCACGAGGTGCTTGTGACGATAAGGGACAAATGCACATGCATGTGAAGGCTGTTGAGGCGATGCTTGCTACAAATGAATTACCATGTAATGTAAAGCTAATGATTGAAGGCGAAGAAGAGGTAGGGAGTGAGCACCTCGGAGTATTTGTTGCAAACGAAAAAGAAAGACTCGCAGCGGATATAATTTTAGTTTCTGATACCGGAATGCTGGCAAATGACGTACCGTCCATTACTACTGGTTTGAGAGGTTTGAGTTATGTAGAGGTTGAAGTCACCGGGCCAAATCGTGACTTGCATTCCGGGTTATATGGCGGCTGCGTGGCGAATCCAATTAATATCCTTTGCTCAATGATAGATTCTCTGAAGGATAAAGATCAAAAAATGACAATCCCAGGCTTTTACGACGATGTAGAAGTCCTATCCGCAGAGGAAAGGGCTGAAATGGCCAAGGCACCATTTTCACATGAAGCCTATTGTGAATCTATTGATATTCAGGATACTCATGGTGAAAAAGGTTATTCGACGCCCGAAAGAGGATCAATCAGACCCACTTTGGACGTAAATGGAATTTGGGGAGGATACATAGGTGAGGGAGCGAAAACGGTTATCGCATCCAAAGCATATGCGAAAATATCCATGCGCCTTGTGCCAAATCAAGACCCAGAAAAAATAACAAAACTATTTTGTGATCACTTCCAGGCGATTGCCCCCAAGGGCGTGAAAGTCAAAGTATCGCCACACCACGGTGGAGAACCGGCAGTTACCCCTGTAGACTCTGTTGGTTATCTGTCAGCAAGCGATGCTTATGAAAAATCATTTGGCGTGAAGCCAATACCGGTTAGAAGTGGGGGAAGTATTCCGATAGTGGCAATGTTCGAAAAAGAGCTTGGTTTAAAAACTGTTCTTATGGGTTTTGGGCTAGATAGTGACGCTATTCACTCCCCCGACGAGCACTATGGTCTTTTTAATTACTATAAAGGAATTGAGACTATACCATACTTTTATGAATCATTCGCTAAGAGAATGAAATAAGATGAAAATCCTTCTTTCTATCCTTTTAATTGCTGGATTAAGCTCATGTACACCATGGGAAACTCCAGAGTTAATCAGTTACGATGGTCTTTCTAAATTTTCGATAAAAGAAAAGGTTTTAAGCCTCAATCTTAATGGCGTTATAGAAAATCCGAACAACAAATCAATATACATTCATAAATTAAATAGCGAAATAATTGTGAACGGCCGCAAGCTAGGTTCGCTAGTCATCGACGAAAAATTTAAACTGCAGAAAAAGACAACTACGCAACTTTCAATACCCCTCATTATTTCACTAGAAAAAGGAGCAATGTTCAAATTGGGGATGCTCGCATTGAAAGATTCAGCAGACTTTATTTTTAAAGGCAATGTAATTGGCGGAGGTTGGATCTTGAAAAAAAGTGTACCTTTTGAATTAGAGCGTAAATTGCCTACAAAATCTTTAATACTACCTTAAATGCTATCGGCTGAACATCCCAAAAAACTATTTTTATTAGACGCCTATGCCTTGATTTATCGCGCGTACTTTGCTTTTTCAAAAAATCCTAGAATCAGCTCAAACGGCCAAAATACATCCGCTGCATTTGGCTTTACAAATGTGTTGATTGATATTTTAAAAAATGAAAAACCCACGCATATTGCCGTCGTTTTTGACCCTCCAGGAGGTTCTACAATAAGGCAAGAGGACTTCGCGGAATACAAGGCTCACCGAGAGGCTATGCCCGAAGATATTCGGTCAATGATTGATCCAATAAAAAACCTCATCCTATCATTTAATATTGAAGTGATTGAAGTTGCTGGTTATGAGGCAGATGATGTCATTGGAACAATGTGTAAAATGGCCGAGAAAAAAGGCTTTTGGACCTATATGATGACCCCAGATAAGGATTACGCACAACTCGTTTCAAATAATTCTTTTATTTATAAGCCTGGTCGAGGTGGAGCTCCTGCACAAATACTTGGTGTGGCAGAGGTACAACAGAAATTTAGTGTAAATGACCCCCAACAAGTCATCGATATCTTAGGCCTTTGGGGTGACGCTTCGGACAACATCCCAGGAATTCCAGGGATTGGAGAAAAAACATCAAAACTCCTTGTAGCCAAATATGGTTCTATAGAGGGACTCATTGAAAATGTTGAGGAATTAAAGGGGAAGCAAAAAGAAAACGTAATCGAATTTGGAGCACAAGGACTTCTGTCAAAAAAACTTGCAACGATTATAACAGATGTCGATGTGGCCTTCGAAGAGGACAAACTCAAGGTAAAACCCATTGATAAAGAAAAATTAAAGGCTGCCTTTACGGCGCTTGAATTTAGAACTTTAGGAAAAAGAGTTCTTGGAGAGGAAATCGAGATTACAGAAGCACCTGTAAATACTCCGAAGGTAAAATCCTCAAAAAAGGATGTTTCACAGCTTGATTTATTCGGGACGCAAAGTTTGATCGAAGAAAAAGAACCCATACCCACCTCATCATTCAAAACACTTGCCACAGAAGGTGCTCGATACCATCTTGTCAATACCACAGAGGAACGAGAAAAGCTCATCAGCCTACTCAAAAAACAAAAAGAAGTTTGTTTTGACACGGAAACAGATAATCTGGAGCCAAGACACGCCAATCTCGTTGGAATCTCATTCTCATTTAAAGAAAAAGAAGCCTATTATGTCCCTATTCCAGAGGTTGATGATTTTTCTGAAAGTTTAATTCATCAATTTTCAGTTATTTTTCTTGATCCCAAAATTCTGAAGATAGGACACAACCTGAAATACGACTTAAAAGTCCTTAGCAGATACGGAATTAATTTAACATCGGGGTGCTTCGATACAATGATTGCCCACTACCTAATCAATCCTGAATCCAAACAAAGTATGGATTTCTTGGCGGAACAATATCTGAACTATAAATGTGTCTCTATTGAATCTCTAATTGGGAAAAAAGGGAAAAACCAAAAAAACATGAAGGACATCCCGGATGAACAGGTATGTGACTATGCTTCTGAAGATGCTGACATTACGCTGCGGCTAAAAAAAATTTTTGAAGCTGAAATAGAAAAGCCACACCTCAAATCGCTATTTGAAGATGTCGAAATGCCTTTAATGTATGTTTTAAAAAACATGGAAATCGAAGGTATAAATATAGATGTGGAGGCATTGAAAAGGTTTGGAGAGGAGCTGAATAATGATCTGGTTCGGCTCAAATCAGAAATTATTGACGCAGCGGGTGAAGACTTCAACCTCGACTCACCTCGACAACTCGGAACAATCCTCTTTGAAAAAATGCAAATTTCAAGTAAAGCAAAAAAAACGAAAACAGGTCAGTATGCCACCTCGGAAGATGTTTTACAAAAACACGAAAAAGACCATCCCATTGTAGGAAATATTTTGAATTACAGACAGCTCAAGAAACTCAAAAGCACATATGTTGATCCGCTGCCTGAACTATGTGATCCAGTCGATGGTAGAATTCATACTAGTTTTATGCAAACCGTTACGGCAACAGGAAGATTGAGCTCAAACAACCCAAACCTTCAGAATATTCCAATACGAACAGCAAAAGGACGGGAAATTAGAAAGGCCTTTGTACCTAGAGACGAAAAGCACCAGCTTTTGGCGGTTGACTACTCTCAGATAGAATTACGCATAATTGCTGCACTTAGCGAGGACAAATCTATGATTGAAGCCTTTCAAAAAGGTGTCGATATTCATACTGCAACGGCAGCTAAAATATTCAAAACACCCGTTTCTGAAATCACTCGAGATCAAAGGTACCAGGCAAAAGCTGTAAATTTTGGAATCATTTATGGACAGTCCGCATTTGGACTTGCACAAAATTTGAATATTAGCAGAAAAGAGGCAAAAATCATTATTGATAGCTATTTCGAAGAATATCCAACCATTAAAAAACATATGGAAAATGTAGTTGCTTCGGCACGAGAGAAAGGCTACGTAAAAACTGTACTAGACCGAAGAAGATATCTCCCAGATATAAATAGTTCAAATGCCATTGTTCGGGGATATGCTGAGAGAAATGCCATAAATGCCCCGATTCAGGGTTCTGCCGCTGATGTCATAAAGCTTGCAATGGTTGCTGTTCAAAAAGAAATGGTCAAAAGAAAATTACACTCAAAAATGATTCTTCAAGTACACGACGAATTGGTTTTTGATGTCCATTCCGATGAGCAGGAAATTCTAGAAAAACTAGTCAAAGAAAGGATGGAGAGTGCCTTGAAATTAAGCGTCCCCTTGGAGGTTGAATATAAGATTGCTGGGAATTGGTTAGATGCCCATTGATAATATTTGTTAATCCAAACTCTACATGCGAAAATGACTCTTGAATAGTTGTATCTTTGTGTCTCAAATTTTTTAAAAATGGACATTTGGATTAAAGCTGCCCAGCTATTTTTATCTCTCGCAATTTTGGTTACCCTGCATGAATTGGGTCATTTTATTCCGGCGAAGCTTTTTAAAACACGCATTGAGAAATTTTATCTTTTTTTTAATCCTTGGTTTTCGCTATTTCGCTACAAGCGCGTAAAGGGCAAAAAGAAATACGTGTGGTTCACTAAAGAATCTCCTGAAGCATGGAAAGATGATGAAAGTACGACTGAGTGGGGGCTTGGGTGGCTTCCTTTGGGTGGCTACGTAAAAATTGCGGGTATGATTGATGAGTCCATGGATAAAGAGCAACTAGAAAAGCCAGCTGAGCCATGGGAATTTCGTTCAAAACCAGCTTGGCAAAGGTTGATTATCATGATTGGTGGTGTAACAGTGAATTTACTACTAGGATTCTTTATATATACTATGGTAATTTTTGCTTGGGGGAGAGTGCAAATCAACCCACAAAAAATGGATCATGGCGTAAGCGTCCATCCATACATAACTGAGAAATATGGCCTCGAATCAGGTGACCAGATTATTGAAGTAGATGGAAAAACCATAACAAATTTAGATGAGCTGAATAAAATCATTATGCTTCGAGACCTGACGAGCATAAAGGTAAAGCATAGCGATAACGGGCTTGAGTCCATCGACATTCCTGAGAACATTGGACTTGAATTGTTTCAAAATAATGCCTTTCCTGCATTTGGTATGCGAACCTCATCTTCTTATGTTGAAGAAGTTCAGCCAGGGTCTAATGCAGAGAGTGCAGGCCTTTTGTCAAAAGATCAGATTATAAAAATTGACGAAAAAAGCATTACATACTTTGATGATATTCAAGAGGCATTGTACACAAAAAAAGACCAAAATGTTCGCCTAACTGTTCTTAGGCCAACCAGCGAAGCAGTAAGCGATACCATTATACTTGATGCCAAGGTCAATGAGTTTGGAACTATTGGGTTTTCGGTTGGAATTTCAGCAGTGGAAGATTCTAGCGCTGTTGAAACGGTCTCTTATTCATTTTTAAATAGTATTACCGAAGGCACACAATACGGCCTTAATACCCTTGGAGATTACGTGAGTCAGTTCAAGTTTATTTTTACAAAAAAAGGGGCAGGATCCATTGGCGGATTTGCAACTATCGGAAACCTTTTTCCTCCCGTTTGGGATTGGCAAGCGTTTTGGATGCAAACGGCACTGCTCTCAATCATTCTTGCGTTTATGAATATTTTACCTATCCCCGCATTAGATGGAGGGCATGTAATCTTTTTAATTTACGAAATGATTACAGGAAAAGAAGCTCCGCAAAGGGTCCTAGAAATTGCGCAGTATATTGGGATTTTCCTCCTACTCGGTCTAATGATCTATGCGAATGGAAATGATTTAATTCGATGGATCAATGGAGGCTTTTAAAGGTATGTCACAATTGAATTCAAATGATTTTTGTTTCTTTATAAAAAAAATTAAATGAACTTTACGCGTCCAAGCATTGCTTTCTTTTTTGCCATTTGCACGCTATCTGCACTCTCCTCGTGCAGTGGAATCTCTGCCTGTGATTGTAGGTCAAACGATCTGAAGGGTGAAGCCGCAAGTACAGAAATGAAAAAAAAATGCAAGGATACTGAAAATAATATGTCTGCTGAGCAAAAAGCAGAATTCATCGCAAGCTATAAGAACTGTAAATAGACTGACTTATATCATGTCCAATTACAGACAGGATCCTTTTGAGGTCTTTCCTAAGCTTTTGGCGAACATTAAAATACATTCGTATGCAAGACTTTCAAAATTATATTCTCGGCGCCTGGGGAAAAGGCGAAGGAACAGAAACGAAACTTTACAATGCCATAAACGGAGACCTACTCGGAGAAGTTTCCAGTGCAGGTATTGATTATGAAGCCGTACTCAAATATGGCCGGAATGTAGGTGGTCCTGCGCTCAGAAAAATGACCTTTCAGGAGCGTGGACGAATGCTAAAAGCATTGGCTTTTTATTTATTGGAAAAAAAAGCAAAATACTACAAAGTAAGTGCATGGACAGGGGCTACTAAAGTAGATTCTTGGATTGATATCGAAGGTGGCATAGGGAACTTATTTGCCAATGCCTCCCTAAGAAAACAATTTCCGGATTTACCTTATTATATTGACGGTGTTGCTGCTCCTCTTTCCAAAGGAGGAAGCTTTATTGGCCATCATATTATGGTTCCGAAAGAAGGTGTTGCCATTCACATCAATGCCTTTAACTTCCCCATATGGGGTATGCTCGAAAAAATAGCCGTAAACCTGATGGCTGGGGTTCCTGCGATTGTAAAACCATCGGAATATACTTGTTACTTAACCGAAGTTATGGTCAAGGACATCATCGCCTCTAAAATATTACCTGAAGGATCGTTACAGCTTGTATGCGGATTGGGTCGAGGAATTATTGATCATGTTGATGCGAGAGATACCGTGACATTCACCGGAAGCGCCGCGACAGGGAAAATACTAAAAGGGCTTCCACATATCACAGACAGAAGTGTTTCTTTCAACCTCGAGGCTGATTCATTAAACGCATCCATTCTCGGTGAGCGTGCCACGCCTGATACAGAGGAATTTAATCTATTCGTTAAAGAATGTGTCAAAGAAATCACCATTAAAGCTGGTCAAAAATGTACCGCGGTAAGAAGAATTATTGTCCCTGAAAAGCTTTTAGATGATGTGCAAACTGCCATCAGCTCCAAACTTGAAAAAACAAAAATAGGAGACCCTTCAATAGAAGGAGTACGTATGGGGGCCTTGGCTACAAAATTACAAGTAGAACGCGTCAAAGAAAGTGTCCTTGCACTTGAGAAATCGCAAAAAATTGTTTCAGGTGATTTAGAAAACTTCGATGTTGAAGGAGCTGACCAAAAGTTAGGAGCATTCTTCTCACCAATTCTTTTTAGAAATGAAAATCCGTTTAATAAAATAGATTGTCATGATATCGAAGCTTTTGGCCCTGTATCCACAATCATGCCCTATAAAGATTTGGGAGAAGCTATTGAGCTTGCCAAGATGGGAAAGGGGTCTTTGGTTTCGTCCATTGTTACTCCCAATAACCAAGAGGCAAAAGAATATGTCGTAGGCGCAGCCAGCATGCATGGAAGAATTTTAGTGCTCAATAAAGAGTGTGCCCAGGAAAGTACCGGTCACGGATCTCCGATGCCTTTACTAACCCATGGAGGGCCTGGTCGAGCAGGAGGCGGAGAAGAAATGGGAGGTAAAAGAGGTGTGCTTCACTATCTTCAAAGAACCGCAATACAAGGACATCCAACGACGATTACGGCAATAACAGAACAATTTCAAATCGGAGCAGAAATGCCTGAGGCGAATCCACATGTATTCAGAAAACACTTTGAAGAATTGGTCGTAGGAGAAACCGTTTTTACGCACAAACATACTGTAACTGACGCTGACATTGTAAATTTCGCAAATGTTTCAGGTGATAACTTTTATGCACACATGGATGCCACATCTTTGGACGGAACAATTTTTGAACAACGCGTTGCCCATGGTTATTTTATCTTATCAAAAGCTGCAGGATTATTTGTTGACCCTAAAAAAGGACCAGTTCTGCTCAATTACGGTCTTGATGACGCCCGGTTTATTAAACCTGTTTATCCAGGAGCGACCATCGGTGTTCGTTTTACCGTAAAAGAAAAAATGGATCAAGAGAAACGAAGTGAGGATGACATCGCAAAAGGCATTGTTCGTTTTCTTGTAGACGTTTATGACGAAACAGGGGAAACTGTTGCTTTAGCAACTATTTTGACTATGGTAAAGAAAATAGACCAAAGTCAATAAATCAATACAAGAAGTTGTTGTAAGGATAACGTACTTTAAATATCTCCTTGACCTCTTTGTATAAGATATCCCTAAGCTCGTCCATGTTTTCCTTTTTCTGAGCAGATATGAAAATCGCCTTTTGTGGCCCCAACTTGGCCATCCAAGATTTTTTTAATGCCTCAAGTGAAGACAATCCCTCTGGATGCTCCAGCTCGTTAACTGGTGGAAAATAAGCATCTATTTTATTGAAAACCACAATTGTTGGTTTTGATGATTTATCAATCTCAGAGAGGGTTTCATTTACAACGCGAAAATGATCTTCAAAGTTCGAATGAGAAATATCCAATACGTGAATCAGTAAATCTGCCTCTCTTACCTCATCTAGTGTAGATTTAAAAGACTCCATAAGCTGTTGAGGAAGCTTACGAATAAACCCAACTGTATCCGTTAAAAGAAGGGGTAAATTGCCTAAAACGACCTTTCGAACGGTCGTATCGAGTGTCGCAAACAACTTATTTTCGGCAAAGACTTTGGACTTTGAAAGCACATTCATTAAGGTACTCTTACCTACATTCGTATATCCTACTAGGGCGACACGGACAAGCTGACCACGATTTCCTCTTTGCACACGTTTTTGCTTGTCAATTGATTTTAATCGCTCCTTCATGAGGGAAATCCGTTGTCCAATGATTCGCCTATCTGTTTCAATTTGAGATTCACCTGGTCCGCGCATTCCTATTCCACCCTTCTGTCTTTCGAGGTGCGTCCATAGCCCCGTCAATCTTGGTAGCATGTATTGAAGCTGTGCTAATTCAACCTGTGTTTTTGCATGATAAGTCATTGCACGGCTGGCAAATATGTCAAGAATTAAAATCGTTCGGTCCAAAATTTTACACCCTAATATCTTTTCAATATTTCGTAGCTGTGATGGAGACAATTCATCATCAAAAATGACCAAGCTGATTTCTTTTGACTTAACATAATCTCGGATTTCTTCAATTTTGCCACTCCCCACATAGGTTTTGGGGTTTGGAACGGGAAGATTCTGCAAAACCATTCTTTCTGTTTTAGCGCCTGCCGTTTCCGCCAAAAAACGTAGCTCTTCAAGGTGCTCAAGCGCTTCTTCCTCTGATATTCGAGAGTGCGCAACTCCAACAAGCAGGCAGAACTCTTGTTCTTCTTTCATTATTTGTTTTGATTTACCCATTAATTTTTAAACCATTGGAGCTACCAAAAACATTTTTGCTAAAAAAATCAAACGTTATTCTCTCTGGCTTTTCTTGCTGCTCTAAAGCTTTGTATAAATGCAACCATTGATACCGCGGCACCAATCATCATTACAACAATTCTAAAAATAGCTTGACTATCATCTCTTTTCATTGCTGCTTTTAAGGGCATAAACAGAGCAATCAAAACAACAAGTGTCAAAAGAACAGCGATGTGTGCAATTACTTTATTTTCCGCTTTCACTCCTTTATAAAGTGCTAAAATTACAAGTCCAAATATTAATGGGATCAACGCGGTGAATGATGGAGTATCGGATGCGAAATAGCCCCAAGCACTCATAGAGATGAGTATCAATGAACTAATTGCGGAAGTGGTATGTGCTTTCATAATGGTATTTTTTTTAAAATTATAAAGATGATTCCGAATTCTGTTGTATCTGTGCGACTTTCTTAATAAAAGATTTGTGTCACAATAATCATTTCTAATCGTTCAACTTTAGTACCGCTAAAAACGCTTCTTGCGGAACCTCAACTTTGCCTACTTGACGCATTCGCTTTTTCCCCGCTTTCTGCTTTTCTAAAAGTTTTCTCTTACGTGTAATGTCGCCACCATAACATTTCGCCGTTACGTCTTTTCTTAAGGCTTTGATGGTTTCTCTAGCAATTACTTTTGCACCTATTGCCGCTTGTACAGGAATTTCAAACTGCTGTCGAGGGATTAGTTCTTTCAGCTTCAAACAAATTCTTTTTCCTAAATCAAAAGCATTACTCCTGTGAACAAGCGCAGACAGAGCATCAACCTGCTCGCCATTAAGTAGCAAGTCCATTTTGATTAAATCTGATGCCTTATAGCCTGTTGGATGATAGTCAAAAGAAGCATAGCCTCTTGATACTGATTTTAGTCGGTCATAAAAATCAAAAACGATTTCCGCCAAAGGCATTTCAAAGGTGATTTCCACTCTATCCTGAGTGAGATATACTTGGTTTTGCAGCTCTCCTCTCTTCTCAATACACAGTGTCATAATCGCACCGACATATTCTGTTTTTGTAATCACCTGAGCTTTGATATACGGCTCTTCAATTTTATCCATGCCAGATGGGTCCGGAAGCTCCGAAGGGTTGTTTACGATAAATACCTCGTCTGGGGTTTTCTTCATATATGACTTATAGGATACGTTGGGCACCGTTGTAATCACAGTCATGTTAAATTCTCGCTCAAGGCGCTCCTGAATAATCTCCATGTGAAGCATTCCCAAAAACCCACAACGAAAACCAAAGCCTAAGGCCGCTGAAGACTCAGGTTCAAAAACCAATGATGAATCATTTAGCTGGAGCTTTTCCATGGAGTATCTTAATTCTTCATAATCTTCTGAGTCTACTGGATAGATGCCTGCAAACACCATAGGTTTCACATCTTCAAAACCTTTTAGATCCTCTTGACAAGGATTCTCAGATGATGTAATAGTGTCACCAACCTTAACCTCATTGGCTTGCTTTATTCCAGAAATGATATAACCCACATCACCAGTTCTGAGCTCTTTTTTAGGGTCTAACCCCATTTTTAGCACACCAATTTCATCGGCGTTGTAATCTCTCTTTGTATTAAAAAAACGAATTCTTTGTCCTTTTCTTATTACACCATTTTTCACCCGGAAATAGGCAATAATTCCTCTAAAAGGATTAAATACGGAATCAAAAATCATCGCTTGTAAAGGAGCCTCCTCATTGCCTTGAGGTGCAGGAACTGAATTCACGACAGCTGCTAGTATCTCTTCAACTCCAAGCCCAGTTTTCCCAGATGCTTGAATTATTTCTTCATATTCGCAACCGATAAGCTCAACTATTTGGTCAGAAACCTCCTCGGGCATGGCACCTGGCAAATCCATTTTGTTGAGAATGGGAATGATCTGTAAGTCATGCTCAAGTGCTAAATATAAATTAGAGATGGTTTGTGCTTCAATTCCTTGAGAGGCATCCACAATCAATAAAGCACCCTCGCAAGCAGCGATAGAACGGGAAACCTCATAGGAAAAATCAACGTGTCCAGGGGTATCAATTAAATTTAAAATATAATCCGTCTCATCATGCCGATAACTCATCTGAATGGCGTGACTTTTTATTGTAATCCCCCTTTCTCGCTCCAATTCCATGTCATCTAAAGCTTGGTTTTGCATCTCGCGGTCGGAGATTGTACCGGTCGCTTGTAAAAGACGATCGGCAAGTGTGCTTTTCCCATGATCAATATGGGCAATGATACAAAAATTTCGAATGTGTTTCATGGACTATCAAAATTACACTTAAAATCTGAATTTGTTCTCGTTTTAAGCGCTATTTATTATATGGTTATTACTTGTAAAATCTAGAAAAAGCAACCTCTTTATGTAGCGCTATTCCTTCGGTCATATATTGAGCCATTTCCAACGAAAGTAATGGGGCAAGCATATATCCCTTCGTTCCTAAGCCATTGAAAATAAAAAGCCCTCTGTGTTCAGGATGTTCGCCCATAACGGGCCGGCGATCTGCAACGGTCGGGCGCATACCTACAGTTTGCCCATGTACTTCATAACTTGCCTCGGTAATGGTTTGAAAAACCTCTTCAAGTTTTTCTCGTGCCTGAGCAGTAATATTCAGACTGGGTTCATTCCACTCATAGGTAGCTCCCAACATGAATTTTTCCTCTCCCACAGGTAAAATAAATCCCTTTCGATTCCATAATTCATGCTGTGAAAGCTCACTACTTTCAATATGAAGTATTTGGCCTCTATTGTGCTGTATATTTGCCTGATTGAAATAAGGAATCTTATCATTATCTGATCCACAACAAAAGACAATGGAGTCATATATTGAACCGTCATAGCTCAATTCCTCTAAAATAAATTTAGCAGGCTCAAACTGACCATACTGCAAAACCTTCTGCTCTTTCAGAAAAAGATGCATTTTTTCCATGAAGCGCTTTGAACGAATCCAAAAGGCCTTTTTCACAATCCCTGAACCAAATTCATTTTTTGCCAATGGAACTTTTTCATCAAAATCATCATGTAAAGTCAAGTATTTTTGATACTCCACCTCGTGCTGTTTCTTTTCCCAATAGCCTCTTTCTTGTTCGGACGAAAAGAACCTACGAATCCTGAGCGTATCATAAAATTTAGCTTTTAACGTATCCTCCAATTCTAAATAAAAATCACGGGCATATGGTAGCATTTCATCTACACGCCAAGATAAATTCATGCGGCGAAAAACCATGGGATTTACCATGCCGGATGCAACCGCAGAAGAATGATTTTTGCCTCGGTCTAAGAGCGTGACTCCAACCCCTCGTTTCATCAATTGAATTGCCAATGAAGACCCTGCGATCCCACCTCCTATAATTAGTGTATTTTTCAATTTTTATTAGCTGATTATTAGCGCTGAATTGCCCAAGAAGAAACCCCGAAACTCATAAATCCCATCATTAAGTCTGACCCGAGCCGAGGCAGTACTTTCAAATAACCAAGTTTTATGTGATTTTCATTGGTAATGAATTTAAATGGAATCCAAGAGGTTTTTTGATTTGGGATGATGCCTCTTTCATATTCATCCATTACTATCTCATCGTACGAATAACCGTTCCAATTAGAAGTACTGTAACGAGTGGTGTATCGATAGTGCGATCTTACGATTTGTGCGTTCGGAGTAGAGGATGAGCTGGTAAAAGTCCATCTAGGATCGTCCGCCGTTAATATATTTGAACTATCCATATTTGATACATATGAATTTTCCTCAATCGATGAGAATACAGAACCAATAACTTGGTTAGATGAAACTGAGCTGAGATTTGTGATATGAAAATCATTGGTATCTATATTCTGATAAGTAAATGTGCTATCTGTTGTAGAGTCTGAAAGAATGAAAACATTTGAATGAAGTGTAGATATACTGAGTTTTGAAGAAAGCAAAGAAACATCATGATTCATATCATCGGATACCCAATATTGCTCTGACTGTCCAAAAATGCTTAAATCATTAACTCCATCACAGTTTAAATCAATGTTCAAGCTATCTAGTTCTTCATCAATATTCATTACAAATAAATCACAGTTATTTGCATCCCCTAAATCTAATTCTGAATAAGATGTATTGATCGTTTCGTAAGGACAATTCGAGCTGTATTCACAGCTGCCATTATCTTTTACCGCTTCTGCATTGTAATTAATTGCGCAGGGGTCAGTACAACCACGTTTTTTACAAGATATAATCATGAAGCTGAGGATGAAGAAACAAAGAGATAAATTTAAAATGCGGTATTTCATGGTAGGTTAACAGTTTAAACAAAAATAATGTTTCTACGGATATTTAAACTATTATTTATCTGCATGGGGCATCAATTCCTGCTGGCAATTGAAAGACTGAGAATAGTAATTTGTAAGTTTTTATTTTTTTTTCTTAGCGCCTTGCAAATTGACCCCGCAGTAGCTCCTGTAGTAATTACATCATCAACCAAAGCAATAGAGGTATATTCTTTGACCTCCTCAGCAACAGAGAAGGTACCCGCTGTATTTTCAATACGGTCTTCTTTTGAAACCTTGGTTTGACTTTTGGTATTCCTCGTTTTCGATAATAGATGAGATTTCACTTGAATACCAGTAAGTGATGAGATCCCTTTTGCCAAAAGCTCGCTTTGATTATAGCCACGGTCAAATCGCTTTCGATGGTGAATAGGCACCGGGATTAATGCATCAATTGTATGACTTGCCAATTTATTTCGGGCTTCCTCGCCTATAAGGCGCCCAAAATACAATCCGATTTCACGATTATTTTTATACTTCAATTCATGCAATATTGTCTGAACAGCACCACCTTTCTCAAATCTATACAGAATAACTGAGCAAGATAGATGAGGGTCATTTAAAGATTGTTGAAGTAAATGATGTGTCTCCTTTTCCCTCCATTTTACCAATTCAATTCTAGACAAACAAGCATAGCACAAAAACGGATGATTGTGGTGAAGTGCCCTTTTACAATGAAGGCATAAGTCTGGATAAATCAAATGTACCAAACCAGCACGAAAAGAATTGAAATACCCCAATAAATTTACAACGTTAAACATATAACCTTTTGACTTTTTGGGCTACGATCCTGCGAAAACAGCAATTTATTTTTATTTAATACATCGGGTGGTCATCCATATTTAAATAGCTTAAGTATTGCAAAAAAAACAATGCAAATTACCAAAACCATCGAGAAAAGTTTTTACGGCATGCATCAAAAAGATGTGGATATCTTTCGGTTTCATGTTCATAATTACCGAAAGGGTTATCAATCTTCGGATGTAGACATAAGGTGTTGAAAACAATAATTTATTGTTCATTTCTTTAATTTGATTCTGTAAGATTTTTAACAACTTTTGTACGCCTCGGTTGCCCACAATTATTGACTTAAAAAAGAGCCAAATTCTAAAAAAGCTTGATACTTAATACACAAAGTACTCTAACTTTTCATGGTTCTAAAAGGGCTTTAGCTGAGCGCAGAGAATTTAAAAACTAAGAAAAGAGAAATACAGATGTACGTAGTAAAAAGAGATGGAAGTAAGGAAGCTATAAAGTTTGATAAGATTACAGCGCGTATAGTTAAAATGTGCTACGGTCTTGACCATTTGGTTTCTCCCGAGGCAGTAACGATGAAAGTTATTGAATCAATTTTTGACGGTATCACCACAACAGGATTAGACAAACTTGCCGCAGAAGTGGCAATAACCAAAACAATAGAACACCCTGATTATGCGCTACTAGCATCACGAATTGCCGTTTCCAACCTCCACAAAGAAACCAAAAATAACTTTTCTGAGGTCATGAATGATTTATACAATTATATTGACCCTTTAACAGGCGAAAATGCTGCGCTTTTATCTGATGAGGTATATTCAATTGTAATGGGGAATCAAGAGCTATTTGATTCAAGTATAGTATATGACCGAGACTTTAAATATGATTATTTCGGTTTTAAAACCTTAACGCGTTCATACCTCATGAAACTCGATAGCCGAATTGTAGAGAGACCGCAGCAAATGCTGATGCGCGTGTCAATAGGAATACATAAAAACGATATTAATGCTGTACTGAAAACATACAACCTGATGTCAGAGGGTTGGTTTACACATGCATCTCCCACATTATTTAATGCAGGTACAGCAAAACCACAATTGTCCTCAGGTTTTTTGATGACCAACAAAGAAGATAGTATAACCGGCATTTATGACACACTAAAATCCTGTGCTCAAATCTCACAGCTCGCAGGAGGTATTGGACTTGCCATCCACGAGGTACGGGCAAAAGGGTCATACATCAAAGGTTCAAACGGAGTATCAAACGGGATTGTCCCCATGCTCAAAGTTTTTAATAATACAGCGAAGTATGTCGATCAAGGAGGTGGAAAAAGGAAGGGTTCTTTTGCCATTTATTTAGAACCTTGGCATGCTGATGTATTTGACTTTCTTGATTTAAAAAAGAATCATGGAAAAGAAGAGCAGCGGGCAAGAGACCTTTCTTATGCCTTGTGGATTCCTGATCTATTTATGAAACGTGTTCAAGAAAATGGGAATTGGACTTTAATGTGTCCCTATGAATGTCCAGGGCTTTCAGATGTTCACAGTGAATCATTCGAAGTGCTTTATACAAAATATGAAAAAGCAGGAAAAGGGAAAGAAACCATAAAAGCTCAAGACCTTTGGTTTAAAATATTAGAAACACAAATTGAAACAGGGATGCCCTACATGTTGTATAAAGATGCAGCAAATAACAAATCCAACCAACAAAATTTGGGCGTTGTAAAAACATCAAATTTATGTGCTGAAATTGTCGCGTATAGTTCACCAGATGAGGTAGCGGCGTGCCCACTTGCCTCTCTTTCCCTACCTAAATTCATCAACGAACAAAAGAACTTTGATTTTGATGAACTCTTTCAGGTATCTTATCAAGCGGTATTAAATCTAAATAAGATTATTGATAACAATTATTACCCCATCGATGAGGCCCAAAGATCTAATGTGAGACATCGACCTATTGGGCTAGGTATTCAAGGGCTAGCGGACGCATTTATTTTAATGGGATTTCCTTTTGAATCTAAAGATGCAAAATTGTTGAATCAAGATATTTTCGAAACAATTTATTTTGCAGCCATGACGGCGTCAAAGGACCTCGCAAAAAAATACGGCTATTATGATTCCTTTCCTGAATCACCTGTCTCTAAAGGACTTTTCCAATATGACCTGTGGAATGTTAAACCAACCAAACGTTGGGAATGGAACCTTCTTAAAGAAGAAGTGAAAAAATACGGTGTTCGCAACTCATTGATGATTGCTACCATGCCAACATATTCAACAGCACAGGTTTTAGGAAACAGCCCTTGCTTTGAGCCATATACTTCAAACATATCGACGCGATGCATAAATTCAGGAGAATTTATTGCTGTGAACAAACACTTACAAAAAGACTTGGTCAGTGAGGGGCTTTGGGGAACCGATATGGGAATGCAAATAATGGCAAATAATGGCTCTATTCAGAACATCGACGGTATTCCTCAAAGAATTAAAAACTTGTACAAGACAGCATGGGAAATTCCACAAACAACACTGATTAATCAGGCTGCGGATCGTGGCGCATTCATTTGTCAGAGTCAATCCCTCAATATTTTTATGGAAAATGCAAACTTCGGAAAACTCACGGCTGCACATTTTCATGCATGGGAAAAAGGATTAAAGACTGGAATGTTCCATCTGAAAACAAAAGCCTCGACAGATTCTATTAAATTCACTATTAACAAAGCCGATGTCCAAAAAACAATAGGGGGTACTGAGAAATCTAATAAAGAATTTAATATACAAAACAGCAAAAATTCGGAATCTTAAACCAGTGAAAATCACTAAACTTACAATCGATTGTAAATGGGCGAAAAATCCAGTCTCATTTATTTTTTAAACGCACTACACAATGAAAAAAATAAAATCTGCATTAATATCAGTCTATTACAAAGATGGCCTAGATTCTATTGTCAAAGAGCTACATAAAAACCAGGTTCAAATATATTCAACCGGAGGCACACAAACCTTCATTGAGTCCCTAAATATTCCCGTTACTCCAGTAGAAGAACTCACCGAATACCCGTCAATTCTTGGCGGTCGAGTTAAGACATTACACCCAAAAATATTTGGCGGTATCCTTAATAGACGAAGCTTACCAGCAGACCAAGAAACAATTAAAGAATATAATATCCCAGCACTCGACTTGGTGGTTGTAGACTTGTATCCCTTTGAAGAAGTTGTGGCCTCAAAAGCGCCTCATTCGGATATTATTGAAAAAATCGATATTGGTGGAATTTCATTGATCCGGGCGGCAGCGAAAAACTATGCTGATGTCATGGTCGTTTCCTCAACCCATCAGTATTCAGATTTTTTAAACGATTTAAAATCCCAAAATGGAGCTTTTAGCCTTGAGCAAAGAAAATCCTATGCGAGCGCTTCTTTCCAAATATCGTCACATTACGATACATCTATTTTTAACTACTTCGCTGAAGACTCAAATGAGGTCCTTAAAATCAGCAATAGTCAAAAACGTTCCCTACGATACGGTGAGAATCCTCATCAAAAAGGCTCGTTTTTCGGGGACTTCAGCGCTGTATTTGAGCAGCTTCATGGAAAAGAACTTTCATACAACAATCTCTTAGATGTAGACGCTGCGACCAATCTTATGAAAGAGTTTTTAAATGACGGGCCAACATTCGCCATAATGAAACACAACAATGCTTGTGGTTTAAGCACCCGAGCTACAATCAAAGAGGCTTACGAATGTGCCTTAGCCGGTGACCCCGTCAGTGCTTTTGGAGGGGTCTTAATCTCAAACACAGCGATTGATAAAGAGACCGCAGAGCTTATCAATACGCTATTTTGTGAGGTGCTCATTGCACCCTCTTTTGACCAAGCAGGACTTGATGTTTTAAAACAGAAAAAAAACCGGATACTCCTTAAATCTAAACCCCTTAAGGCAAGTCCGCAAAGCGTAAGGTCCGTCTTAAATGGCTATCTTGTTCAAGACAAAGACTCCGCCATAGAAACTAAAAAATCTCTGCAAAATGCAACTATGAATACTCCTTCGAATAGCGAAATAGAGGACTTACTGTTTGCCAATAAAATAGCAAAACACACGAAGTCAAATACCATCGTTTTGGCAAAAGGCTTACAATTACTAGCCAGCGGAACAGGACAAACCTCCAGAGTTGACGCCTTGCGACAAGCCATTCATAAGGCAAAGTCTTTTGAATTTCATTTAGAAGGTGCTGTAATGGCGAGTGATGCATTTTTTCCTTTTCCTGATTGTGTTGAAATCGCTCATAATGAGGGTATAGATACCGTAATTCAGCCGGGAGGGTCGATAAAAGACAAGCAGTCCATTGATTACTGTGACGCCAATAATATGAAAATGGTTTTTACAGGAATTCGTCATTTCAAACATTAACTTTAGTATATTT
>CAJXCU010000020.1 GCA_913051935.1 uncultured Flavobacteriales bacterium | reverse complement strand
GAGGCTCTTGTTTATCTTGAATTATTTCTGTCTTAGAAATCGTATTTACCGTCAGCGATTAATTTCTGTGCAATCGTTTGTCGGGCAGCTTTTGGATTGAAGGCTTGAGTCTTGGTAAATCTTTTCAACCCCATAAGCATCATCCTTGCTTCATCACCTTCAGCAAAGGATTGAATTGCGTCTTTCGCTGCCTTTGCTATTTTATCTGCTGTGTCATAGAAATAGGTCTTTGCGATGGCTATATCGTGTTCACATGCAGCTTCTCCTTGGCTATCAATTTTTTTCTGCACTCTGAGGTAGACAGATTCCGCGAGGTAAGTCCATATGGCAACATCAGCAATATTCATGAGTACCTCTTGCTCCTTGGCAAGCGTTTGCATTAGTTTTTGTACCGCTGATCCTGCAACCATAAGAATTGTTTTTTTGAAACCCTCTAGCATATTTTGTTCGTCTCCTAACGGAGAATTCGAGGGTTCTTTTATTTCAGGAATACTCATGAGCTCTCCTGCCACCTTCATCGCAGGGCCCATTAAGTCTAGCTCTCCTTTCATGGCGCGTCTCAGCACCATATCTACGGTAAGCATTCTATTGATTTCATTGGTACCCTCAAATATTCTATTTATTCTTGAGTCCCGGTAGGCGCGTTCAACTGATGCCTCAGCTGAATAACCCATCCCACCAAATATTTGAACGGCCTCATCAACAACAAAGTCTAGGCATTCTGATCCAGCTACTTTAATCACAGCGCATTCTGGAGCAAATAACTCAATCCCCTGAAGTGTGGCTTGGGCTTTATCCATTCCACCTTCGATTAAGCCTTTAATTGCGTCGTCAATATTTTGACCTGCACGGTAGGTTGCAGATTCGACAACATAGGTTTGAATCACTTGCTCAGCAAGCTTGTGGCGAATCGCACCATACTTAGAGATGGATCTTCCAAACTGTTCTCTTTCTAAAGCATATCGAACAGATTCATCAATTCCACCTTTGGCTCCCCCCATAACGGCAGCGCCTAACTTGATTCTTCCAATGTTTAAAATATTTAAGGCAATTTTAAATCCGTTACCTCTTTCTGAGAGCATATTTTCAACGGGCACCTGTACATTATTAAAGAAAACCTGGCGTGTTGATGATCCCTTAATTCCCATTTTTTTCTCTTCAGGATTTAAGCTTATTCCTTCACTGTCTGCTTCCACAAGGAAGGCAGTTAAGTTCTCGTCGTCCTCAATCTTAGCAAAGACGGTAAATAGATTGGCAAAACCGCCATTGGTAATCCACATTTTCTGTCCTGTGATGCTGTAATGTGTTCCGTCAGCTGATAACTCGGCTTTCGTTTTTCCCGAATTTGCATCTGAACCTGCACCTGGTTCTGTTAAGCAATAGGCAGCTGCCCACTCTCCTGAAGCTAATTTCGCTACATATTTATTTTTTTGTTCGTCATTTCCGTAATAGAGTAGTGGAAGCGTTCCAATTCCTGTGTGCGCACCATAGGCTACAGAAAATGAAAAGCCTAAGCCTAGATATTCCGTTGCAAGTAGGGTTGTTTTAAAATCAACGCCCATCCCGCCATATTCCTCAGGGATGGAAAGTCCAAGTAAGCCAAGCGCTCCTGCTTTTTTCAGTAATGAAGGCATCAGCCCTTCCTCAAGGCTGTCAATTCGGTCAAGGTGAGGGATGATTTCTTGATGAATAAAATCTTCGCACATGCTTGCGATCATTTTGTGCTCTTCCGTAAATTCCTCAGGTGTAAAAATGTCTTTAGGCGCGGTGTCTCTTATAATGAATTCGCCACCTTTGATAGGTTGATTGTCACTCATGTTGGTTTTTTATGATATAGAATTTCACCAAATATATGAAAACTAAAAGTATTATGCGTGCATAATACAGTTAAATTTTTATTTTCATTCTATAATCATTCATGAAGTAGCCACTTCCGATATCCAAATCAATAGATTCTATGATTTCGAAACCTATTTTTTTATAGAAATTAACTGCAGGATTGGTTCGATTCACAAATAAATCGAGGGTATTCATATTGTGCTCACTGCCGATGCTAAATACATGCTGTAAGAGCCTCCGCCCAGAGCCTTTGTGGTGCTTTTTTGGATTTACGTATAGTTTGTGTAGCCTTACACATGACCTGTCCTTCTTAATTTCGTATGAAGCGAATCCGATATTTTTCTTTTCCTCCTTAATCACAATAAATTCATGACCCTTGTCAAAGTTTTTTTCAAGTTGGTGAAGATCATACATCCATTCGAGCATATACCTGATCTGTTTTTGGCTGATCATATCTTTGAAGCAGATGGGCCAAATTTCATGTGCCATTTTATGAATAAGTCCAAGCTCCTTTCGCGCAAGTCTATGAATCATATCAGTGTTTAATGAATGTTCGCTGATTTGTTTGTCCATTATGCCTGAATTCAATAAGATACATTCCTGCAGAAAAATCCTTACAGTCTATGCTGCCATTTATAATTTCAATTTGCCTTGACTTTCCTGTAAAATCTTTCAGTATCGCTTTAATGCTTATTGTTTTTAGTTCATCGATATACAACTTATTACTTACTGGATTCGGATAAACTTTGAAAGAAAAATCCTCATCACTATGACCTAAGCCTAAATCTAAAGCTTCTCTTATGGCAGCCATTGCATCTACTTTTCCATGTCCCCATTTCGGGTCACCTTCCAGCGGAAGAATGCCAGTTTTATTATCTTCTCGGGCAGTTGATAATAGAATTTGCTTTACCTCGGTAGCACTTAGCTCGGGTTTTGCTTGAAGTAATAAAGCTACTATTCCGGCAACCATAGGAGAAGCCATAGATGTTCCTGAAAGTTTTGCAAAATGATAGGTTCGACCATCGAATTCTACGCTCTCAACGGATGAAAATGATGCATCTGTATAGGAAGAAATCGCAGCGCCAATGGATACTCCAGGAGCTGCAATATCTGGTTTCATTACACCATCATATCTCGGTCCTTGGCTTGAAAATGAGGCCATTGCACCACCTGTGGTCACTCCCGTGGGTGTTACCCATCCAGAGGCATAGGCAGCTACGCTAATCACATCATCTGCACAAGAAGGTTCACTAATTCCATTTTCATTATCTCCGCTTATTGATCCAGTTCCATAAGCTGAAAATGGCATCCCCCAGTTCCCAACGTCATTGGTTAGCTCAGTGACATTCCAATTGTGTACTGTTCCCGAATTTGCAGTTGATTTAAACATTACACGATATGCACTTGATGTACATTTTACGCGCAAACGCATTTGCGGTCTTCCATTCAGTGGATGGGCGTCATCTGCAGAAATATTATACCAAATCGTATCTGTTTCATTGACAAGAAAAGTATCTATGTATGTATTCGTTGTTTCAGTCGAATAGTATGGTGTCTGAAGGACGATCTGACCTGCTGTATTTTTAATTTCCAGAGCATTTGAAAACTCTTGTTCGACCTCACCCCAGCTATGTATGCTCTGACCCCACATATTTGGGTTTGCGCCGTAGGAATAGAATTGAATTCTTGAAGCAATAGTATCTGATTCAAAAGCGTGTTTGAGGTGAAAATTCACATTTCCGTTATTTCCTCCAGAATTTACAAAAACAACCCCTAAATCAGTATATGCGGAAATAGCTGAGCTTAAGACCGAATTTCCATCCAAAGACCCGAGGTGGTAAAGTCCCCAGCTCATATTAATGACGAGTCTTTTGCCTTCTTCAACGGATTTTTGATACATCCATTCCCATGCATCTAGCACCGCTCCCTCATTCACAAGGAAGGTCACAAATAAGAATTTTGCTCCTGGTGCAATTCCCTTGTAAGCTGTGCCGACTGAACTTCCACCAGCTATTGAGGCAACGTGTGTTCCATGTGTCGAATAGCTATATATATTAGCTGTATCGCTTCCAGCAGCCAAAAGTTCACTCGGTGAGTCAAATTCTGTTCCATAGTCAAAATTATTTGGACTCGGACCACTTAGCTTATATTGATCCCATGCTGCCAAAATTCGAGTTTCTTGCAGAAGAGAGTCATAAAATACGGGAGAGCTATAATCAAACCCCCAATCTGTAACCCCAATCAAAATATTTTCACCATCGTACCCCTGTGGTAGATTTCCTAGACCAAGGTGAACTGAATCAACATGGGTATCAATTATTGCTCTGTCAAGACAGGGCCTCAGTTTTCTCGAAAGCGATGCGAATTCAATATTTTTTAGCTCCTTGAGCTTATTTAGATTTGATAAAGGAAATTGAAGATGGGCAAGTCCATTCACAGTGACATGGGCCCGACCTCCTAATGATTCAATTTGTGTGGGGTTAAATTCATTATTTGTTTTTGCTACAAGACTTATATATAAGCGGTCTTTTTTATTCAATAATGCATATTTGCTTTTTCTAAAGAGTTTGCTTGGGTCTTTTTTAAATTGTTGATCAATCTGATACAAATCATGAACATCAGAGTTGCTCAAAAAACCCTGAGCGTGCAATAAACTTAGAGAGCAAGAAGATATAAATACTGTAAGTAATAGGATGGTTTTCATAAATCAAATGTACTTAAAACCCTTTAGAATTAGTGTGTAGTGTATTTGTGGTAATACATTCTTTGTTAATTCTAAAATCATGATGATTAATAAACTGATGTTGATAGCTTTTTAGGTTGCGTGGATACATATTCGTAAAATAATTCGAAATTAGTATTATGGTATTGAATCGGATTTGGTTTGGGATGTTCTTGATCGCAATTGCGCTTGGATTCTATAAAACATTTGTTTTAGGGGATTACTCTGTAATGAAAGAAATGATTGATAGCCTATCTTCTTCTGCCAAGCTAGGTTTTGAACTTTCATTATATCTAACGGGGGCAATGTGTCTTTGGTTGGGTATAATGAGAGTTGGTGAAAAAGGAGGAGCGATTGGACTATTAACTCGTGCGGTGACGCCCTTGTTTTTAAAATTGTTTCCTGATATTCCGAAGAATCATCCTTCCATTGGATCTATGATGATGAATTTTAGTGCCAATATGCTAGGTCTTGATAATGCTGCAACCCCGCTTGGGCTAAAAGCAATGAGGGAACTTCAAGAGATCAACCCAAATAAGGACAGCGCATCCAACGCCCAAATTATGTTTCTGGTATTGAATACATCGGGTCTTACAATTATACCTATTTCTATTTTTGCATTACGGTCAGGAGCAGAATCCCCTACAGAAGTGTTTTTGCCTATTCTGATTTCAACATTCATTGCATCTTTAGCTGGTCTGATATTCGTAGCAATTAGACAGAGAATCAATCTTCTAAATGCAACAGTGCTCTCTTATATTGGTGGGTTGTCTTTATTAATAGGCTTATTGCTCTATTACGTCATCAGGCACCCAAGCGAGGGAGAGGCAGTTTCCATTGTTGTGGGAGGAGGGATCATGTTCAGTATAATTTCAGCATTCATCATTTTAGCAATTCGAAAAAAGGTGAATGTTTACGAATCATTTATAGACGGGGCAAAAGGTGGTTTTAATGTAGCCATTAGTATCATACCTTATCTAATTGCTATTTTGTGTGCGATTGCTTTATTTCGAGCCTCCGGTGCACTAGACGGGATTCTCAATGGAGCTCGCTGGTTCGTATTAAGCGCTGGGTTGTCCATGACTGAATGGGTAGATGCGCTTCCTGTTGCATTTATGAAGCCGCTGAGTGGAGGAGGAGCGAGAGGAGCCTATGTCGAGGTCATGAGTAATTTCGGTATCGGATCACTACAAGAACTTATTGCTGCAACAATGCAGGGAAGTACCGAAACTACGTTTTATGTTCTAGCTGTATACTTCGGATCTGTAGGGATTAAAAAAACTAGGTATGCTGTTACGGCAGGTTTATTTGCTGATTTAGTCGGAATAATTGCAGCCATAATTGTTTCGTATATCTTCTTTGTATAACTCTTGTCCTAGTTATGAATTTAAAAGTATGAAGAGCGTATTTTATGATTTAATTCTTTTTAACTCAATATATGGGGTGGTTTAAAAAAAATAAAAAACCGAAAGAAAAATTTTCGAAGGCGAAAAATACTTCTAAGGTCCCTCTACGTCCTATTCAGTATTCCAATATGGTTATTTTGGCATGGGCCAAAGCTGTTGATGGAAATATTGAAATCCAAAAGTGGCTTGTTGAAAATGATTATGAAGAATTGGTTCATGCCTCATATGCGATTCGGCTCAAAGAGGATTCAAGGACCTGGCTCATGGATAACGGGTATGCTCATCTTATGGCGATGATCGATGGGTGTGAAGGCAATGCTAAAGCCCAAAAATGGCTTCTCGATTATGGGTTTAAAAATCTATATCATGTGGCACGTGCGATTGATTATGAGCATGATAGCTGGAAATGGTTAGCCATTAAAAAGCTACCACAGCTGGCTGTTTTAGCAAAAAGTATACAACGTGTTAAAGACAAAATAGAAGAGACACACAATGATATTCATTCTATGAATAAGGATTAACCTTTATGCACTAAAGGAACGGCTGTTTTTTGTTATTTAAACACAAGGTAAAATAACCTCAGATAAAATCCATCTTTATCCTCTTCAATACTTTTATATTGAGACTTGGCTTGCATTTATTTCTTATGCCTGTTCTGTTTTTCTTTGATTCTTACATATATTAGCTTGTAACGACTTTTAGAATTTTCTCTTTGCTCTATGTCGAATTCGCCAATCGATTTTATTAATGGTGTAAGTTTTTCAAAACCAAAGTTTCGAGAGTCAAAGTTTGGTTGTTTTTTAACCAACAAGCCGCCAACATCTCCAAGAAATGCCCACCCATCATCATCGGACACATCGGATATTGTCGTTTTGATTAATTGAACTACCTTCTTGGTCACAATATCGACGCTTTCTTTGTGAGCTGTTTTTTCCCTGCTATTTTCTGAATTGGAGGCTCTTGATTTTAAAATTTCTATGTAGATAAACTTGTCGCAAGCCACGATGAAAGGATTTGGTGTTTTCTTTTCACCGATTCCAATTACCTGCATTCCAGCCTCGCGAAGTCTTGTTGCCAGTCGAGTAAAATCACTATCGCTTGAAACCAAACAGAAGCCATTTACTTTGCCTGAGTAAAGAATATCCATTGCATCAATAATCATGGCTGAATCAGTTGCATTTTTGCCTGTGGTATAGCCGTATTGCTGAATTGGTGTAATAGCATTCTCAAGAAGAAGATTTTTCCACTTCGAAAGACGAGGTTTTGTCCAATCGCCATATATTCTTTTGATAGATGGATTCCCATATTTAGCAATTTCCTCCATCATTTCTTTTACCTGTGCTGATGGTATATTGTCACCATCAATAAGCACTGCGAGGTTTTTATTTAAATCCATTGTATTTGCATTTTGACAGTCATCATTACAAATAATGATTGATTATCTTTTGTTTTGAGCTATAGAAAAAATAACGATATACCACTAAGTTAAGAACTATATTATAATTAAGAACATTGGAATAAATCACCCTCGATTAACGAGCAGAGATAATACTAAATCCTACATGTTTTTCACGAAATCTTTGAAGACCTCTTTGTGTTTATTTAAATCCATATCTGCTGATAATGCGACGCGAGCAATGTAATCTTTGTCACCCTCTTTGGTCGTTCCTTGGGTGGAGGTGGCAGGAATGGTCCAATAGCAACCTTTGAGCTGTCCATAGGAAACACAATATTTGCTTTCGTCAGGGATTTCACTAATCATAAGACCGATAAGCTTGTGGTTGAGTGCTCGTTTATAGGTCTCTCTTTCCTCCTCTGTACCTCCTTTTGTCGGTAGGTCCAATGAAAAGACAGAAGGTGTAAATCCATCTTTTGCCAATTCTTCGGAAACAAAATTTATTTTCGCTTCCGGTAGTGTTTTTTGTATAAAGTTCACAAATTCACGTGTGTTTCTGTAAGCATCAAGAATTCTTTTATTCATAGACGGAAGTTGCTCTGCGAGTATTTCGTATTGAAGTGCTGTTGCTTCATTGTCGCATATATTCAGATGTTTCGCTATTTTTTCCATTAAGGGTTCAGCTTTTTTATTCGCAACGCAATATCCCGCTGTACATTTTCCCCCGCTTGGGAATTTGGAACCACTTGCATAGGATAAAGCACGAACCGAGGATAAAATTTCTCCCTCTCCTAAAAAATGAATGTTCGGACAAAATGTTTGATCTAATATAAATACAGGTTCAATCGCCGTACTACCTTTTTTGGTCTTTCGAACCTTACTTAAGGCTGCCTTAAGTTCAACCAGGTCAGGTACCTCAACCCTAGGGTTTGTTGGTATTTCTGCGATAATATACGGTACTGAATCTTCTCGTGCGGCTTGCGCTAAGATCTTTTCGATACTTTGAACCATGTCATTCCCAGCATCAACAGGTAAATCTGTGATTTCAACACCCTCGATACACGCTGCAACTCTTCTGGCTTGATCATTCGTTCCTCCATAGCAATTCGGAGGAACAATAAACTGAATTAGTTTTCCTTTGTGCTTCTCGAATGCGTCATCGACCAGTCCCATCATTATTGCATATTGCATAGATAGTCCGCTTGATGCAACTGTTGGGTTTATATTGGTTTCAGTAATGTCTTTTATCAAAGTAGAAACACGTTCTTTATTTATTGCTTTTTTGATAGAATCAACTGGCCTTATTTTTTCACCTAGCATAGTCTGAAGTGAGCGAAATGCGTTGATTGGGGTCATGGCTATCGTTTCCCTTCTTCTGACGTGCTGTATTTCTCCTATGTAGTGTCTGTTTTGTTTTTTATTCACAATCAGGACACTCCCCAGATCGTCGTGAATATTAAGCGTGAAGTCTATATCTGAATTTGCTTGAAAATCAAAAAGTTTATTTTGTTGCGACAGCACTATTGTACTACCTTCAAAAGCATCAATAGATTCCATTTTATCTATATCCATTAGCGTGAATGCATACCCATATATATTTTGAAGTTTGTCGAAGTTTAGAAAATCAGGTAAGGGTTTTTCGTAAAGAATCCGGGTGTGTTTTTTTTCAAATAAATTTTTTCGCAGTATGGCTAAAATGGGTGCTGTTTTTGAGTCGAAACTAATCACGTTTTCTGCAGGTAAATTATTGTACTCAGCAATAGACCATTCTAGTATACATGACAAGGGATGCCCCAATCGAATATAATCGAAAGCGGTTGGTAAATTATTTAATGTAGAGGTCTCAAGGTTATTTTTTTCAAGAAGCACCTCAAATCTCTCAAGAAATTGAGATTTAGCTTGGCGCTCATCATAAATATCTAATCTATGGGTAGTTAGACGAAGCCATTCGTTTGGTAAATTTTCTAGTACTGTTTTAAGCTTTTGTATTACACTTTCTTGTCCCATTTTTTTTCGCTTATGATGTAGCTGACAAGATACATTAATTAGAAACTTTAGGAAAGTGTAAATTCATGTTTATTTCTCAATAAACCTTACCTCCACTCGTCTATTCAGTTTTCTGCCTTCTTTGGACGAATTATCCGCAATAGGAACTTTTTCACCAAATGCCTCAATGATTATTCGATTAGAACTAATTCCGTTTGCAAGTAAGAAATCTCGAACCGCTGACACCCTATTTTTCGACAACATGATGTTGTATTTATCGGGACCTTGTGCGTCGGTATGTCCTTTCAGTGCTATTTTCAGCTCACTTTTTGCGTTCATTATATTCACGATCGATTCGAGTGCGCCAAATGAAGATTTCTGAACGAGCGCTTTATCAAATTCAAACAGGATATCCTTTTCAACTGGGACAAAGTCTTTCTTTTCGACTTGAGCTTGTTTCACTTCCACTACCTCCTCCACAGCGGCCTCAATATATACCGTATCTACTCGCGTAATTACGATTGTATCCATTGCTGGAACTTTCGTTATTTCCTCATTTCGCAATGTATTCGTTGTATCCGGCATTTCTTTTTTTATTTCTGTAATTTCTGGTGCAGGTTTTACTTTCTTTTTGCAAAATTTAATCCCGAGGATAATCTCGTGTGAGCCAGAACTGTATGAGGCAATATTTGACATCGGTGTTTCATAGGCATAGCCGATAAAGAATAAATCTTGAACTTCAATTCCGGCCCTTGCAATCAATCCTACTGACGTTCTATAGCCAATTCCTCCATAAATATATTTTTTATAGGTGGCATCCGCATTGATGTCCAGTTGATAACCATTATTGGTACCTTTTGTGTATATCGACGGTGTTAATATCCAATTAGTGCCGATTGTTTGGTTGTATGCTACTAAACCATTAAAGTGTCTTCGGAGTCCAAACCCATCAACTCCCGAAAAAGACAAATTACTTGTGGATTGAATCAATTGTTGAGAGCCAATACCAACCTCCAGATTTTTCCATTGATACAGTAGACCAATATTTGAATTGACTGTTCCACCAGCTTGCTCACCACCTTCAATAATTGGGTCTCCCTCATCAAATGCAATTGCATTTGAGGCGTCTATACGATATTGATTATATCCGATGGATGCACCAAGCCGAATATTGTGACTCTTTCCAATGGTTAATCCATAGGATAGAGATCCCATAGCGGATACCTGCTGAATCATACCAATTTGATCGACAAGAACCTGCCCTCCAACTCCCATAGACTTCCCAATTAAACTATTGGCGCTTATCATGCTTGTCAATGGGGCACCTTCCACCTGAACCCATTGGTTAAGATGAGAAAAATTAACTTGCGTGCATCCACTCGCACCTGCATAAGCGGGGTTAATTGCGTATTTATTGTACCCATATAGGTTGCGCTGTGGTGTCTGTTGGCTGTATGAAACCAACGATAGTAAACAGATACTAAGTGAAATGATTTTTTTCATGGTTTCTTATTTTTTAAGTCTTAACAAATTAATAGATCCATTATAATCGGTATCGCATCCCGTTATCGAATAATAGTAAACTCCATCGGGAAGTTCCTCGCTGTCTTTTGTCCCTTTCCAAGTATTTTCATAATTGGGTGAATCAAAAACAAGCTGGCCCCACCTGTTGTATATCTGAACTCTGCAGCCCGCAATCCTATCGGGGTATTTTACATTCCAGGTATCATTTATGTTATCCCCATTCGGTGTAACAATATTGCTGATTTCCTGGTCGCAGAAGACTACGTTAAGTTTCAACCTGACGATTGAATCACATCCGTCGGAAGCTTGAATGGTATCGAAGTATACGCCACTTTCCGTGAGTGTGGTTCCATTAAAGTCGTATGTTTCATCGCTACAAATCGAAACATCTTGCATATAACCCACCGGCGGGTCAGTGACGAAAAGAGATAAATAAACAATTGAGTCACATCCAAGGGAGGTGGTTAAAGTCTCCATATACACGCCCTCAGTAGTAATTGTATTGCCATTGAAGTCATATGAACCCCCCATACAAATAGTCATCTCGTCGCTCGCGGTGATGGTCGGTAATAAAAATAGCGTCGAGGTAACAATGCTATCACAGCCATTGTTATTTATCAGCGTATCCACATATATACCTTCAGTATCATAGGTGCTAGTTCCTACATCGATGGAAGCTCCTGTACAAATTGTATATTCTGGATTACTCACTGTATGTGGTAATATTGTTAGCTCAGTAATCACAGTGCTGTCACACCCCTGGGGAGTGACGTATGCGTCTGAATAAGTCCCTGCCTCTGTTTGATCAGATCCTTCTAAGAAAGCCGATTCCCCTGCACATATTGATAAGTTGACATTATTGGTCGTTGGCTCACATGGGTTTCCACAATTTGATGCATCAAAGGTAAACCCAACAGAACATGCACCGTCTGTTATATCAACCGAATATATACCGGCTGTTGGAGCTAAGAATGTATAACCTGCGCCCGGACTTACTTGCCCTTGTTCTACAATTTCTCCCAATGGGCTTGTGATCGTAAAGTCATACGGAGTTCCATAAAAACCATTTAACCCGCCATCAGCAATAAAGGTAACTGTGCATGTTGCGTCATCATATGCATAAACAGGTGTTAGTTCTTGAAGGTAAACAACAGGTTGTCCATCAGAGGCAGTTGAAGTAAAACATGAAAATTGCCCCCAATCCGAAGAAATATCAGCAGCAGGAGATAAATAATATACCGTATTCAATAATGGATTTCCTAATGTTCCTGAGCCATCTGTATTATTGGTAAAACTCCCTGAACCTTCTAATGAGGCGATAATTGAATTTTCTAATCCTGAACCTGAAACTGGAACCGGAACTGGATTCTGATTGTGTAATATGTATCCTGGAGAGAGGCAATCAGGAAAGCTTGCCGTAGATTCTCCTATGCCATTTACCATTACAACGGGTGTATAGCTATCTGAATAGCATATGAAGCTTGTATCCAGGTCTGTGGTTTGAATGATATTTCCATTTGCTAGTGCGATTTCAGACATCCCAGCATCGCTTTCTACTTCTTGAATGTATTCAATGATATATTGACCCTCATCTCCAGACGAGCCTCCATCAATTTGAATGGCATATAAGGTACCTGGCGTCATGCAACAAGCTGACTGTTGATTGCCTTCAAACCCTGCTTCTCCTTGAATAACTGGACTGATCAATGGTGTTGATTGTGTTCCATCTTCCGTATAAGTAGTGGGTCCAAGACCTCCGTAACAATCTGTTCCATTGAGGAGCTCATATATATTATAGCGTACGGTATCCAAACCAACATATGCTCGAACACTAATTTCGACAGCACCTGATGGAGGGGCTGTAAAGTAGTGCCAAACAGTTTGATTTGCACAATTTGCTGGATTCGCAGAAGCATCAGGTTCCCCTGCGAGATATTCCTTGCATGCCAAAACATTACTTCCCGAAACTGCTTGAAAGGTGGGGTCAGTTCCTGAGAGTATCACAGGGACCTCATATAATGTATCTTGAAGTGCAAGACATAGAATATCATTACCGGGCGAGTTGAACGAAGGATCAGCGACACTTGGGTCATAGAGCCAACTTTTCATTTCTGTAGATGAAAAGGGATCGAGAATATTAGCAGGGTCAATCATTCCGTAATAATTATAGCCTGGCTCTAGACAATAATTGGAAACAATTGCACTTTCATTTCCACCAAAGAATCCATTCAATCCTCCCTCAGCACCAGATAAGAATTCAAGGTTGGCGCAAGTGTAATCAGTTGGCGTACCCGGTGCAAATCTTTTGTCAAATCCATACAGTGCATTGTGCTCTGCATATAAAATACTCCCGTAATCCGCCTCGAAAACAATTCTTCCTGAGTTTGGTGCTGTAAAATTCAACCAAATACTTTCATTCATATTTCCATTATTCTGTGCTCCTTGGTCGTAATCATATGCATGGAAATTATTAGGGTTTGTCCCATTGGTAGCACCTCCGGTTTCACCTTTGTCATTTCCAGAATTAAATGCACATTCAAAGTCAATCGTTGTTGTTTGTGTATCGCCATTTGCAGCGCTTACGGCATTTGTGCCTATAATAACATTACCTGACTGACAAGGTATGTCGTCTCCTGAACCGGAGCTGCCTCCAACATCATTTACGCGCACTTCTACAAGACCCGATTGGTCATTTCCATCAGATGCCATTTGAACGTAATAGGTCTCTCCGGCAATTAATTTGGTGTAACTGATCAATGGAATTGGATTACATGCATCAAAGGTAAGTTGAGCCTCAGGGTCAATACCCAAAAGATCTACACCATCAGCGAATTCGATATGTGAAAGGTATTGGAATTTATCTTTTATTAAATTTCCCGAAATAGGCTGGAGCCCAGCAGAACAGTCTTGTCCATCGGCAGCGTGGTATAATTGGAAATATGTACCAATTTCGGTTCCTCCAAGATCGGTTGTGATCTCCACTGAGCCGCTTCCGGGGGCAACGAATTTAAACCATGAAGATGCATCTGTATTGTCAACATCACCTGCGTTCGGTTCTCCCGCTTCAAGTGTAGCGCTAGAGCAAACCGCCACATTGTAGCTGGTATTTGTATTCACCAAAAGTGCATCGCAGATATTGTCTGGTAGTAAGGTGATCCCTGTTGCTTCGATAACTGTCACCTCAAATACAATCTCATAATTTTGAGTACCGCAGCCACCTCCAGTTCCGGTTGCAGAAAAAGTAGTTAGGTTTGAACCAGGTGTGCCAGAAACTGGAATACTAACGTTCTGAGGACCAGTTTGTAAATCGGAGAATCCACCAGTTAAATCCCAATTGAAAAAAGGGTCGTCATTTTCGTAGGCTTGCCATGAAATATTTATTTGTGAAGGAATATCTGATGGACAGGCATAAAGATGATTGAAGAACAAGTCATTGGGGCTGCTTGTCCACGGACCATTATTGTTGTTGTTGTTTTGGAAATTAAATTCTCCTGTTAATCCAAAAGCCACGGGGTTATTGTTAGAAAATCCTAAAGTATTGTCTGATGCTGCATATTCAAAAGCATAGTCAGAATCTCCTGTAATATTAAACAGTAGGTTATCACAATCAATATTTTGCAGAACAGATACACTTACCGTGCGGACTTCAATATATACTTGGGATAATAACGTTTGGGAAATAAAAATGAAAAAGGCACAGAATGCCCAATACTTGGGGGTACAGGATTTACTCATAAAAATAGTTTAGTTGTAGAGTTAGACTACACAACTAATATACTATTAATTTACGATTGAAGGAACTGTAAAAACTACAATGTTTTTTATAAAAGCATTGCCACTGGATTCTCTAAAAATTTCTTGAAATCTTGCAAGAAGGCAGCACCAGTTGCACCATCTACAACTCTGTGGTCACATGACAAGGTAACCTTCATTATATTACCTGGAACAAGCGCACCATCTTTCACGACCGGAACTTGCTTTATCCCACCAATTGCAAGAATACAGCTGTCCGGAGGATTAACGATAGCCGTAAAGGATTCAATACCGAACATACCTAAATTCGAAATGGTAAACGTGTTACCTTCCCAATCACTTGGCTGAAGCTTTTTATCTTTTGCTTTTTGTGCAAAGTCCTTGACCTCTGCTGAAATTTGCATGAGTCCTTTTGTGTCTGCAAATTTTACGACGGGCACAAGTAGGCCATCTTCCACAGCTACTGCTACACCAATATGTACGTGGTCATTTCGGCGAATAAAATCGCCCATCCAAGCGCTATTTACGTTCGGATTTTTCTTTAAAGAATGCGCTACGGCTTTCACAACCATATCATTAAATGAAACTTTAATACCATCCATTGCATTCATGGCTTTTCTTGAAGAAATGGCATTGTCCATATCAATTTCCAAGGTAAGGTAGAAATGTGGCGCAGTAAATTTACTGTCAGCCAATCTTCTTGCAATGGTCTTGCGCATTTGGCTAACTGTTTCATCCCTAAATGATTCAGTTCCTGCCGGCGCAGCCGAAAATTGAACCGCAGGTGCTGCGGGCGTAAATGGTATGTAATGATCAATATCTCTTTTGATGATTCTTCCATTGTCACCAGAACCTTGAAGTGTATTTAGGTCTATACCTTTATCTCTGGCAAGTTTTTTAGCAAGAGGGGAAGCAAATATTTTGTCATTTGCGCTAGTTGAATTTGAAGGAATAGGGTCCGGAGTGGGAACATCAGCCTTTTTTGGTGCCGGTGTCACATCAACAGCGGGTACTTCAACTTTCTTTTCTTCAACCGCCGTAGTAGTTTCATCTGTTTTTTCGCCAGTATCTGCATTCTTAAGAATTTCCGCAACATCCTCGTCTTTCGCTCCAATTATAGCCAATACTGCGTTTACCGGAGCAGTGCTTCCTGTTTCAACACCAATGTGTAATAGAACACCATCGTAAAAAGATTCAAACTCCATTGTTGCTTTATCAGTTTCAATCTCTGCCAGAATTTCTCCCTCTTTGACCTCTTCACCAACTTTCTTGTTCCAAGCAGCAACAACACCTTCTGTCATGGTGTCGCTTAATTTCGGCATGTAAACTATTTCCGCCATAATGAATGCTATTAATTAATTTTCTTTAATGTAAGGGTAATCTTCTTGAGTGTACACATCTTCATAAAGCTCTTTGGCTTCTGGGTAGGGAGAGTTTTCCGCAAATTCAACGGACTCCTTTACTTCATTTTTCACCCAATTGTCAATTTCTGTAATTTCTGAATCGTTCAGCCATTTGTTTTCTTTAATGACATTTAGGACATGAAGGATAGGGTCTTGTTCTATCCATTCAGTTACTTCCTCTTTTGAACGGTACTTCTGTGGATCAGACATAGAATGCCCCTTATATCTGTAAGTTCTTATGTCTAATAGCGTTGGGCCATTTCCTTTTCTTGCTCGACTAGCAGCTTCTTCAATGGCGTCATGAACAGATTCCGGTAGCATACCGTTTACAACTTTAGAGGGCATTTCATAAGACAAGCCAATCTTAGATAGGTCGGTTACATTCGTGGTTCGTTCTACAGACGTACCCATCGCGTAATTGTTATTTTCAATAATGAATACAACTGGTAGTTTCCACATCATGGACATATTAAATGTCTCATGCAAAGCTCCTTGACGAACAGCACCATCTCCCATGGAGACGAAAGCAACATTTTTAGTACCATTGTATTGCTCTGCAAAAGCAACTCCAGCCCCCATGGCAATTTGAGCTCCAACGATTCCATGACCTCCCATGAAATTTTTCTCTTTATCAAAAAAATGCATTGATCCTCCTTTTCCCTTTGAGCAACCTGTAGAACGTCCATAAAGCTCGGCCATTAATACCCTTGGGTCAGTTCCCAGTGCAATGGGGTGTCCATGATCTCTGTAGGCAGTCATGTGTTTGTCATCTTTTTGACAAGCACTGGCTGTTCCGGCAACAATCGCCTCTTGCCCGATGTACAAGTGACAAAATCCTCCAAATTTTTGTTGAATATACAATTGACCTGTCTTCTCCTCAAATTTTCTGATTAGAAGCATGTCTTTGTACCATTTCACATACGTTTCTTTTGAAAACTTAGGCTTTGCTTTTGTTTTACTGGATGAACCTTTCGCTTGTTTCGATTTTACTGCCATGAGACATCGTTTTAAGTAACAAATATATAAAGGAATTTCTAACTTTTAGCTAAGTGTAATTCGCTGCCTACTACATTCACGAATCTTTCGCATTTACCTTTTGGTTTTTACCCGATATTGATCTGTAAATCAGCGCAATACCGACGATTATAAAAGGAATACTCAATAGCTGTCCGGTATTCAAAAATAGGACTTCATCTCTCGCGGTCTGTCCCACTTTAAAAAATTCTACAATTAATCTTGCACCAAATATTAGAATTAGAAATGTTCCAAATACAAATCCTGGTTTTTTCCAAGCATCTTTCCTCCAGAATAGAAACATCAGAATGCAAAATGTAATGAGGTAGCATATCGACTCATAAAGCTGTGCTGGATGTCTCGGCGTCGCATCAAATGCTTTTATGGAGCTATTCCAATAGTTATGAAACTTAAATGCCCAAGGAACATCTGTTGGGTGTCCAACGATTTCATGATTCACCAGGTTACCAAGTCGAATGAAAACACCTCCGATTGCAACCGGTGCTGATATGCGGTCTAAAATCCATAGAAAAGGTTTTTTAACGGTATACTTTGAAAATATATATAAGCCGATTAAGATAGCAATTGCCGCCCCGTGGCTTGCCAATCCGCCTTGCCAAACCTTAAAAATATCGAGTGGATGTGAAAAGTAACCCTCTACCAATCGGCCATCTATCACTTCATCATAATAAGGGCCATAAAATAGGACATGTCCCAATCTTGCACCTACGATTGTTCCGATAACCATGTACATTACAAGCTTGTCTAAAATATCATCTTTGATTCCTTCTTTTTTAAACATGCGTTTGACCACGAAATATCCCAGCACCAAGCCAGTGACGAATAGAATTCCATATAAGTTTGGTGTTTTATATCCAGGAATAATTTCTGGGCTCATTGTCCAGTCTATCGCTAAAATCATTTGGTTATCGTTTTAGTTTTTTCAAAGATATGGCTTTTAACACTTGTTTTTATAGGTAAGATGATCTGCACGGCCTTTTTTAAATATTTTGTTGCTATTATCGATCCCTTTCCTTAATGCCTTTTGTTCTTCAAGGGGTAGATTGTAAATTTCTTTGCACTTACTTGAACAGCAATTGTCTAATTTTTCTTTACACGTATCGCATTGAATAAAGAGCAGGTGGCACGCACTATTAGCGCAATTTGTATGCGTATCAGCTGGTGTACCGCACAAGTGACAAACAGAGACGATTTCTTCTGTGATTCGTTCTCCACGTCTTTCGTCAAATACAAAGTTTTTTCCTTTGAATTTGTTCTGAATACCCTGCTCTTTAACATCTCGAGCATATTTAATGATTCCTCCTTCAAGCTGGTGAACATTGGGAAAGCCACGATGCTTAAACCACGCTGATGCTTTTTCACAACGAATTCCACCTGTGCAATACATCACAATATTTTTATGTTCATTTCCTTTCAATATTTCTTTTTCTATTTTGGGAAGTGAGTCTCTAAATGTATCAACATCAGGAAGTATCGCACCTTCAAAATAGCCAACTTCTGATTCATAATGGTTTCTAAAATCAATCAACAAAGTTTGTGGATCATTGGTCAAGGTATTGAATTCCTCTGCGTTGAGATGCTTGCCTTTTTTTGTAACGTCAAATGTTTCATCATTGAGGCCATCTGCTAAAATTTTATCTCTGACCTTTATTTTGAGCTTCAGGAATGGAAATTCCGCTTCCGATTCGTCCACAGCGAAATTCAATCGAATTCCATTTAAAAATTCAATTTGATACAATTCCTCTCGGAACTGACTAATGTTTTTTGTTGGGACCGCAATTTGAGCATTGATGCCTTCTGATGCGATATACGTGCGTCCGACAACATCAAGATTTGACCAGATTATAAATAGATGATCTCTGAATAAGTGAGGGTTTGCAATTTTCGCATATTGATAAAATGAAATAGTCATGAATTCATGACCAATATCTCGCAGTTGTTCTTCAAGCTCCTCCTTATTTAATTTATTCCACAGTTGCATGCTATGTTGTATTAAATAATTTGGGCAAATGTAGGTGCTATTTTGGAAAATAAAAAATGAAAATAATTGGAATGTAAACCTATCACCTCTTCCAAATGAGTACAATATCTGTATTTAAAACATTCGGTAAGATCCAAGTGCCTGAATATGGTAGCCTATTCTTAAATAATCCTTTTTTAGACCTATTTTTACAGTAATAGACATTGTAAGTACTTTGTGCTTTTACTGCGGCTTCAATCCAATTATTTATCTTTTCATCCGGAGTGTTTTTATGGTGTACTCTGGCATAATCGAGTAAAACACCTCTAAAACTCTCTTGTGAAATGGTAAAGCTAGAATCTGAAGGAAGCTGATTGTGGTTCGTATTGCTCAAGGTTAAATAGATTGAATTTTTTATATCCGTATTTAACTCAAGTTGTTTCAGTGCTTCAAGTGCTTCTTTTTCCTCGGTAGTTTGCTTTTCCCAAGGGGTTTCTTCAGGCGGCAAGTATGAATTTACAGAATCATTACACCCGATAAGGACTAAGCCAAATAAAATGTAAAGATGTAATCGTTTTAATTTAAACCGCAACATTATGTGTCCTCAACGCATCATTTAATGAGGTTTTTAAATCCGTTGATGCCTTTCTTTGTCCTATTATTAATGCACATGGTACCTGATAATCTCCAGCGGGAAATTTTTTAGTATCGGAACCTGGTATTACGACGCTTCTTTCAGGGACATAACCTCTTATTTCTTTGGGTTCCTTTCCAGTAACATCAATGATTTTTGTGGATTTCGTTAAGACAACATTTGCGCCTAGTACAGCCTCTTTTCCAATATGGACCCCTTCAACCACAATGCATCTTGATCCAATAAATGCACCATCTTCAACAATGACTGGTGCAGCTTGTAAAGGCTCCAATACCCCTCCAATTCCAACTCCGCCGCTCAGGTGAACGTTTTTTCCGATTTGTGCGCAGCTTCCGACTGTAGCCCAGGTATCGACCATAGTGCCAGAATCAACATATGCACCGATATTAATATAGGATGGCATCATGATCACTCCAGATGCGACATAGGCTCCGTATCGCGCTATCGCGTGAGGTACAACGCGAACACCGAGCTCTTTGTAGTTGCTTTTGAGGGCCATTTTATCGTGGAATTCAAAAGGTCCTATCTCGATTGTTTCCATTTGGCGAATAGGAAAGTATAGAACAACGGCTTTCTTTACCCACTCATTTACTTTCCACTTGTCTCCATCGAGCTGTGCAACACGAAGAATTCCCTTGTCAATTTGCTCGATTACGGCTTCAATTGCTTGAATGGTTTCTTTTTCTTTAAGAAGCTCACGGTTTTCCCAAGCTTTTTCGATAGTTTCTTTCATCAATATAGATTAAGTCGTTATGTCATTATGATTTTCTCCTCTCTGGGAATTTTGAAAAGATAAAATAGTCCTATGATAAAGAAGATCGCAATAGAGATGACCGAGTATCGAATATCGTCAAAATAATATTCTGTAAACGCAAAGAAGGCAGTTCCCAGTACAATTCCTATTTTTTCGGAGACATCATAAAATGAGAAATAGCTCGCATGGTCTGTCGTTTCAGGTAGGTACTTAGAGTAGGTTGAACGGGCAATGGATTGAATTCCTCCCATTACAAGTCCAACTCCGGCGGCCATGATATAGAATTCAACTGGTTTTGTAATGACATATGCACCTACACAGAGTACAATCCAAAATGAAACGGACAGCTTTAAGGTCGAAATATTACCTATTTTCAGTGATATTTTGGACATTAGTTTTGCGCCAAATGCTGCAACGATTTGGATGAGTAATATGGCGATAATTAATCCTGTAGTACCCTCTCCTTCAGGCCATTCAATAGCTTTGCTTGCAAAAATAGTAGCCAATAACATCACGGTTTGCACCCCTGAATTAAAGAAGAAAAAAGCATATAAATATTTTTTAAGGCGCGTTGTTTGCATAAACTCCGAATATACAATTTTGAGTTCTCTGAATCCCTTCCATATATAATCTGCATCGGGCTTCTTTTTATACGGGTTATTCGGTAAGACGCGATAGGTTCTTTGTGCAAAAACGACCCACCAAAGGCCCACAAGAATAAAGCTATATTTAGTTAGATGTGCACCAATACCCATAATCATGGCCAAACATATTACGAGTAAAATAATACTTCCAATATACCCCATGATAAAGCCTCGTGCGGAGATGTCATCTTGCTCCTCAAGTGGGGCGATTTCCGGTAAAAAGGCATTATAAAATACTAAGCTACACCAAAAGCCAATAGAGGCAAGCATAACAGTAAGCATGCTGAGTTCCATGTGCTTGGTGTCAAATAAAAATAAGGTGCAACAAAAAAAGGCACCGAAGTAACAAAAGAATTTTAGAAATGCCTTTTTATTCCCCGTATAATCCGCAATACCTGATAGGATAGGAGAGAGGAAGCTCACAAATAAGAAAGATATAGATATAATCAGCGAGTACAAAACACTAGGTGATACGTTGTAGCCAAAAAAGTCGACTGTAACATCATTGGCCTCAAACTGATCTGCGGGCAAACCTATTTTTTCAGAATAGGCAGCTTTTGTTTGGGCCTCATAAAATATGGGGAAGATGGCTGACGAAATAACGAGGCTGTAAACGGAGTTCGCCCAATCATACATGACCCAACCCTTGATAACCTTCTCATCTCCTTTAGCAATCACGTCTTAAAAGTATAAAATTATTAAAGACTTTAATGGATTATTCAAGGCCCTTGACATAATCTTCGAGGTAGGCAAAATCCGGCATAAGGTTACCGTTGAGATCTGTTTGACTTGCGCGTTCAATGATTCTTTTATCATCGGAACCAATGAGTGCTGGTAATACATGCTTGATGAGTTCATTACCAAAATCTTCTGAGGCATCTTTGGGTAATTCACATGGTAAATTGTCAACGGCCATCACAGCAATGGCATTTTTTTCCATATAATCTATTTCCTCTCCTGATGAAGGGTCATAGCCATATATAGGGTTTGCCACTTTTGATGGCCTAAGTGTTGAGGCAATTGGGTCTGCGATATCGCAGGAGATATCTGCTACGACAGATATTCTATTATTGTCTTTTGCGAGGTCATTTTGCGTCAATATTTTTGGTGATCGGCTACTCCAATAATGACATGGGATATACATATCCGTTTCTGGGACATACTTTTGAAAGCCTCGATCGTAAAGTTCAGGATCCTTGTAGAATTCATTGCGAATAAATTCAGTTCCATCCTTCTTCTCGAAGTAGTGTTCAACTTCAAGATGCGTGAACACAGGGACATTAAAATCGCCACTCAAATACTCTTGAGGTTTAACCTCTTTTATTGGGAGTAAGCTCATGATTTCTCGAGCTCCATGACCCACTCTACCAAACCCCGTGAGTACCATTTTAAAGTTATTCGGGAGCTTGATTTTTTGAAGTTCTGACTCTACCTCTTTTCTATCTGAACATTCGTTTGCGGGTTTAAGTGTATACAGATTATGCTTTAGTCCATAAGTTCTAAATCCATTGTAGCATCCAACAATTCCTGCATATCGCCCGAAACCAATAAGCCGGATATTCCGTTCATTTTTGATGACCTCATAATCAATCAAACGAATGTTTTTCTTTAGGATTTCTGCTAACAAAACACGGTTGTAGGATTGCTTTTTAAATGTGTGAGAAAAAAACATGAACGTTTTGCCGGGTATAAGGTCCTCTAAGTTCACTTCTTTAACTCCGATAATCACATCACAATTCACTAAGTCGTCTACTAGTGGAAGTCCTAAAGCTTCGTATTCGTCATCTTTAAATGTTCTAATTGGGCTTCGTTGTATGAAGACCTCTACCTCAGGATAGGAGTCGACAATATACTTACATTGCTTGGGTGTTAAAGCCACTCTGAAGTCAGGTGGCACCTTGCCCTCCTTTATAATTCCAATTTTCATATCGTCATCCTATTTGAAGGTAATTGTCAATAAATTCTCTTACACATCCATCACCACCTTTATTTTTTAAAACGATGTGTGAGATACTTTTAATTTCGTCAACAGCGTCAGCAGGACAAACCGCTAGACCTACACCTATCATAACCTCTCGGTCATTAATGTCATCTCCAATCATTGCTACTTGTTCCAGGTTGAGTCCTTTCTCGATGATCCATGATTGAAGTATGGACATTTTAGCCTCTCTTCCCACATAACAGTTTTCGATGTCAAGCATTTTCGCCCTCTTTTCAACAATATCAGAGGAAAATCCCGAGGAAATGATACCCATTTCAATTTCAGTATTTCTGAGCTTTAAAATTCCCATCCCATCTTTAGTATTGAATCTTTTCAGCTCATCACCTTTCGCAGTAAACGTCATTCCTCCGTCTGTCATTACACCATCAACATCCAAAATAAGAAGCTTTATTTTTTCTAATTTCTCTTTCAAAGAAGACTCCAAGAATACTGCTTTGAACAGCAGAGTGTGCAGATCAATTTCATACTCTTCACAGATGGCTTCAAGATCAAATAGGCTCATTTCCATAACGTGGTCTACTTCAAAATCTTTCAGAAACTCATTGAAGTCAAGTCCAAATTTGGAACAAATTCCTTTTATGTTTTGCTCTAATGTCATCTTATCTTATTTTTCTCCCAAGACATTCAGCCAATGGCCGTAATTCATTGTGTAAATTCTTAAATCCGTCGTAATCCAATTGTTGAGAGGCATCTGATTTTGCCTGGGTGGGATTTGGATGTGTCTCAATAATCAAGCCCTCGATATTCATGGCCAGGCATGCTTTGGTTAACGAAGGGACACCGTAGGCATAGCCCATGGCGTGGGAGGGGTCTAATATAATCGGAAGATTTGTGTGTTCTTGAAGCCAGGCAACACCACATAAATCAAGTGTAAACCTGGTTTTTGTCTCAAACGTACGAATGCCTCTTTCACAAAGAATCACATTTGAATTTCCTCCAGATAGTATGAATTCAGCAGCTTGAGTAAATTCTTGCAGCGTAGTTCCGAAGCCTCTTTTAATCATTACTGGCTTCTTTGTCTTTGCACATGCGCGCAAAATACCTTGGTCATACATTGCTTTTGCGCCTATCTGAATAATGTCGGTATGCTCTATGATTTCAGCGATATGTGTTGCATCTCTAACTTCAGAAATAATAAGGTGCCCAAATTCGGCTCTCATTTTAGACAAAAGCTGAAGGCCTTCAAGACCCATTCCCTGAAAGGAATATGGACTAGTTCTTGGTTTGTAACAGCCACCTCTCAGTACGCTGAGGTTCAGTTCTTTTAAAAGCTCAGAAGCCGAACGAATTTGTTCTTCTGATTCGACTGAGCAAGGCCCACCGATCAGTAGTGTATTCTTTTGTTTTCCACCAATAGATAAACCTGCTTTAAGCTTTACTTCTCTCGTTGTGTTTCGGAAATGTCTCGACGAAAGTTGCATATCTGTGGTAAAAACCCATTGGTTTTCTGCGTGCCTATTCAGATCTTTTTCTAATTCTTTGACAGATGCACTAGTGATTAAAAAGTCTTTGTTTTCATCGATAATATGAAACGCTTGGTGCTTATTTGCCAAATGTTCAATGGTCTCTTTACTGGTGAATTTCTTAAGTTCTATAATCATATTTCTCCTTTAACGAGGTGGACAAAATTAACAATTCCAATGGCATTTGCTTGTTCATTGACCACAGGCAGGTACATAATTGGAAAAGAACAAGATTTGATTTTTTTCAATAGCTCGTTAACGGTTGCAGTTCCAGCAATTGAAATTGGGTTGGTATTGATTAGATTTTCTGGCGTAATTGTTTGATGGGCATCTATTTTCAAAAGAAGTGCTTTGCGAATATCTGCACTCGAAACCAATCCGTGGAGTACATCATTTTCTTCTAGAATTAGTGCAAACCCCATATTTCCGGAATCAACGCATTCCAAAATATCTTTTGTTGTAGTTCCATTTATACTTATATGAGGTGCTTCGGCCAATGGAGTCATGAAGTCTTTTATACAATATTGTGATTCGATTTCTCTCTGTGTTAAGTTCATAAGGGCATTTCCGACACTTGACTCGCTAAACAGATAGGAGCCGGATACGGCTGAACTAACCCCCATATTTCTTAAGATAAAGGATACCTCAGCATTAACACCACCATCAACATGAATAGACTTTTTAGGGTATTTTCTTCTAAATTGTCGAATTTTTGCAAAGTTCTTTTGGTCAAAAACACCTCCGCTTTGGCCAGGTATAGTAGCCATAATAAGTATAAAGTCCATATCCGAATAATGCTCAAATACTTCAACACTGGTTGGGGTAGTTATTGCTAGTCCTTTTTTTCCTTTAATGTCATTAGGGAAAATAAGCGGTCCTGATAAGTTTTCATATTGGAAGGTGATGTATTCGACTGGAACAGCTTTAAGAAAAGGATAAAATTTTTCAGGATCGTCCGTAATAATATGTAAATCGATGGGGGTATTGCACCACTCCCTAATTTGCTTAATGTCCTCAAATACGGCTATATCATCGTTACAGTCTACATGTAATAAGTCCATCTGATGTCCTACTAAATCTTTTATAACCTTTTCAAGTGGTCTTTGCTTGTCACTGTATATGGAGGCAGATATTTTCATTTTTTCGAATATAAGGGAATCGGCGTATTAATGGTCTGGAATTTATTGTCGCAAATGACTAGTTCACATTTTTTTTTGTCAAAAACGGTTGAGTTTAGTTCATGTTGTATTTGTCCCAACAGTTTTAATTCCTCAAAATTTATTTCCGTGGTCGATTTAAAATCTTCTCTTAGAATCAGCCTAATTTGAAAAACCTGATAAGATTCTCCTTCTGTGATTTTTATATTTTGAGGTCGATTTCCAACATATTTTCGATTTATCCAAAAATCAGCAAACTTTACAGCTATTTTTTCTTCTGTCGATTCAGAGAAGTAAACTTTCAGCGATCCTCTTTCGATTACTTTATCTCCAATCATATTACAAGCGCATAAAAGACTACTCAGTAGTAAAAAAACGAATAAATTTTCAATAGACTTAGGCATCACCTTCCAGAAATAATTTCAAAAAAAGAGGGGTAAGCTACTTCTATCGCACCGCTACAACCTCACACCTTTGCTACGTTCCCGTCCTGGAGGATTCAGAGGGAGCTGGTCGTAAAAGACTTACCCCGCGCAAATATATTAAGAACTTTCGAATAAGTAGGGGAATTATTCTTGGGAAATGCAATGGTTCAACAAAGCGACCATCGATAAGCAAATTCTAAAAAGCTGAGTGGCTGTATCTTCGGATAATGTAGTTCCATCATCATCGGGTTCTGAAAACTCGATTAGTAAGAATTTAGTTAATTCGGGTTGATCGACATAGGAGTCTATAATTTCTTCGTCTTCTTTCTCAACATATTCCTCCATCATCTCAATGTATTTGAAATGGTGTTCATTAATTGCCTTTTCAGAAACGCAGGAGATATTTAATTTTTGATGATCAAAACATTGACAAATTAAGCAGAAATAATAGAAAAGTAAATATTCAAGTTGTTCGTTACCGTATGCTTGATGCGCATCTTCGATGTATTTTAGCAGGTTTGGTTGTTTATCCCGAAATTTTTTGAATACTTTTTCCAAGTCCTCATCATTCAAATTATCAATAGTTGTTATTGCTTTGCGTATTGTTTCTTGGGTAATGTGATGCATGCCACAAAAGTACAACACTTTTTACATTCTACTTTATTTTTAATTTTGTTCTATGAAAGCAACAATCATAGACGTTAGGACCGTTGAGGAATTTAAACAGAGTAGCGTGCAGGGCTCGCTAAATATTCCTGTTCAGGAAATTGTTCAGCATGCCGAGGAGATTAAAAATATGGAAGGACCAATTATCTTTTGTTGTAAGTCAGGACACAGAAGTGGACTTGCAACAGACTATTTTAAAGGTCTTGGCGTTGATTGCTCTAACGGCGGTTCATGGTTAGACCTGATGTAGAAATTTTAGAATGCTATCTGTTGTGATCAAGAATATAATCAAGAACCTTTTTCATTAGATGTACTCTGTCTTTCCCATAAACATTATGTTCGTGCATAGGATAGGGGAAAAAGTCAATTTGCTTTTCACTTTCAATAAATTTCTGAACTAGTTTAAGGTTGTGTTGCATGACAACTACGTCATCAGAGGTGCCATGAATTAGTAATAGCTTCCCCTCTAGCTGATCCGTTTTATTGAGTAAAGATGCCTTTTCATACCCTTCTTCATTCTCATTTGGTTGATCCATATAACGCTCGCCATACATGATTTCATAATATTTCCAGTCTGTCACTGGCCCTCCTGCAACTCCCGTCGTATAAATACCTGGTGTCCTTAGCATCATTGAGGTGGTCATAAATCCACCGAATGACCAACCGTGAACAGCTAATCGATTCGCATCAACATATGGGAGGCTTTTCAAGAATCTGACTCCTGTCATTTGATCCTCAATTTCCACAGTTCCAAGTTGACGGTGTATTTGAGATTCAAAGGCGAAACCTCGATTACCAGAACCTCGATTATCCAGGGTAAATACAAGGTATCCTTGATTCGCCATCCAATGCATCCAAAGACTCGCTCCATGAAGCCAGGAGTTCGTCACAAGTTGGGCATGAGGTCCGCCGTAGACATAATTTAGGACTGGATATTTTTTGGATGGGTCGAAGTCAGCAGGCTTGATCAATCTGTAGTGAAGAGTTGTTCCATCTTTAGCTTCTAAAGTACCCAACTCAGTAGATGCAATTTTATAGTCATTTAATTTTTCTTCAGCATTTAGGAGAAGCTTAGCCATTTTCCCGTTGCTCGTATAAATTAAGGTCTTTCTGGGTGTATCTCCATTGCTGTAGGTGTCATATATATATGCGCCATTATCGCAGATACTTACATTGTGGGTTCCTTCAACGGGTGTTAGTAATTTCGATTTTTTCTTTTTAAAGTGGTACGCATAAACCATTGTATTCATTGGGTTCTTTCCAGTCGCAGTATAATGTAAATGCTTTCTGTCCTTGCTCATTCCAAGAATTTTTTTGACCACAAAATCATGGTTTGTCAGGACATCAAGCAAGGTCCCGTTGAAGTCGTAATAAAAAAGATTCATAAATCCATTTTTTTCAGACATCCAAATAAATTTGTTCTCCTCTTCACAGGGGAAGAAAGCTGGGTGCTCAGGCTCGACCCATCTTTCATTGGTTTCCTCTAGTATTGTTTTTACATATGCTCCAGTTTCCGTATTGTAAACATTTAGCCACATGTGGTTCTGTGCCCTGTTTACCTCAGCTACAAAAAGATATTTTTCATCAGGAGTAAAGCTTACATTCGTTAAATATCCATCGTCATCATTTTGTGTTTCGATATAGACAGTTTTTAAACTATTGGTATTGTAAATCCCCACTCGTGCTTTTTCTGAAGTTTGACCTGCCATTGGGTATTTGGTCAGATTGAGACTGCCAGGAGTGTTATTGATGTCAAGTAGTGGATAGTCATGTACTTTTGTTTCATCTTTTTGATAAAAAGCAAGGTAGTTTCCATTCGCTGACCAAAATAATCCTCCTGTAATTCCAAATTCACTTCTAGCAATGGCTTGTCCCGAAACGATATTCGGATCATCATTTTTTGTTACAGAAAATATTTTACTATTTGCATCTCTCATCATTACATTATTATTGATGAGATAAGCTAATTTTTTTGTTTTAGGCTCAAAGAGCGGATTAGTGGCATTATCTTCTAGTGAGTGAAGCGTTTTACCGGTCCTTTCTTTTAAATTCACCTCATAAAAAGAAATGCCATTATTCATAAAAAATGTGTGCGGATTGCTAAATTCTATGGGGTAAAACCCCCAAAGATTAGTCTCAAGTAGCTCATTTAAGTCTTTTGTATTCAATATCACCTCTTCCTTTTGAGTTACAGGGCTTGACTTGTAAAGTGTTCCTCTGTCCGAACTTAAATAAACATAGTTTGTCGTATTGGGAAGCCAACTGAAACCAGTGATACGTTCTGGATAAAATTTCCTGTATTGTTGCATGACTGCATCCTCAAGTGTCAATTCTTGTTGTGCAAAGGTGAGTCCAAATAGGGCGATGAAGTATAAGCTTATAAGTTGTTTCATTTGCTAATGTTTAAGATTTTAATTTTTGGATGTCATTACCACTCGGACTCTCAAAGGTATGCAACTCAAATTCATGAATCACAGAGAAAAAATGGTCAAAAAGATCAGCCATTAGAAGTTCGTATTCTTCCCATACTTTTGAATGGCTGAAACAATAAATTTCTAATGGAAGGCCTTTGTCAGTTGGCTGAAGCTGCCGAACCATCAGCGTCATATCTGAGTTTATCCCAGAATGATTTTTAAGATAAAACTCGATGTAGCGTCTGAATAAACCGATATTTGTGAATTTTCTTCTATTTGGTTGTTTATCCAATCCATGCTGTTGGTTGTACTCATCAATGCGTTCAATTTCTCCTTGAAGGAAAAGGCCTAAGAGTTGACTTTCTTTTAAGGTTTTGATTAGCGAATCAGATGCTGTGCAAATGCTATCTGCTTCAATGAACATAGAACGCTTTATTCTCCGGCCCTCTGATTCTTCCATACCTCTCCAATTATTAAAAGAATCTGATATGAATGAGTAGGTTGGAATGGTAGTAATGGTTCTATCAAAATTCCGAACCTTTACTGTGGTTAAATTTATTTCTTCAATATTCCCATCCGCTCCATAACGCTCCATAGTTATCCAATCTCCTTTTCGAATCATATCATTCGCGGAAAGCTGAATGCTTCCAACAAAGCCAAGGATTGTATCTTTAAATACGAGCAAGATTACTGCAGAAAAGGCCCCAAAATAGGCGAGAAAGCTTGCTGGAGATTGCCCTGTTATTTCTGAAAGAATAAGCAAGAAGAAAACGATACCCATGAAAATTTTAAAAATCTGAAAATAAGAATCTATCGGCTTATCTCTGAATTTTTCATGTTCCGAAAAAAACATATTTATTGCAGAAATCGTTCTGTTCACAGTGGTCCAAACTGTGATGATAATGATGATGTCTATTAATTTGGAGGCAATATCAAAAATACCTGGGTAAGCGAATAAGGAAATCGATAATAAGCTATACAGGGCACTAAGCGGAACAATATGTGCCAGAGAGCTGAAAACCTTTTTTGATACAAGGTAATCGTCTAGCATGGTTTTACTCCGTGCAGCGAGCGTCTGAACAGAAACACGCATGACTAAACGAGAGAGGTACCATAAAATCACAAACAATATTGCAGAAATAGCAATCAAAAGCAAGGAAATCCAAGGGGTATCATTGTCGAATGCTTGCTGTTTAAATATGCCGTTAGGGTTAGTGTAAAATGATTGTATCCAGGTGATGACGTCTTTCTCCATTTACCGTTAATTTTTCAGGCTAAAATAGAAATAAATTGTGTGCTGCACGTGAAAGAAAATCATTAGGTTTTATTTATGTTGTTCGTTCTGTAAAATTTAAGTATCTTTGCACCCCAATTATAAATTAAAAAACACATTTATGACATCTTATGAAACTGTTTTCATTTTAACTCCCGTTTTGTCTGAAGACCAGGCAAAGGAAGCAGTCAAGAAGTACGAAAGTGAAATTAAATCTTTTGGTGCTAAAATCAAGCACTCTGAATCATGGGGCCTTAAAAAATTGGCCTATCCGATTCAGAAAAAATCAACTGGTTTTTATTTTCTTTTCGAGTTCGAGGCTACCAACACAACTGTTGCTGACTTTGAGGTTCTTTTGAAGCGTGATGAAAGAATCTTGCGATTCTTAACCGTAAAAATGAATGAAGACCACTTAGAGTACGCAGAAACGAGAAGAAACAAAAAATCAGGTAAAGCAGCTCCTGCTGAAGCTTAAACAAACTAAAATTTTTAATTATGTCAAACGATATTAGATATCTAACTCCGATTAATATTGATATTAAGAAAGAAAAATATTGTCGGTTCAAGAAAAGCGGTATTAAGTTCATCGATTATAAAGATCCCGACTTTTTATTGAAATTATTAAATGAACAAGGGAAAATCCTGCCCAGAAGAATCACTGGAACTTCTGCTAAGTATCAATCTAGAGTGAATAAGGCTATAAAAAGAGCTAGACACCTTGCCATATTGCCATATGTCGGCGATATGCTGAAGTAATCCTCTATTAAAACTTAAGTTATGGAAGTTATTTTAAAGAAAAATGTAAACAAACTAGGTTACACAAATGAAATTGTTAAAGTGAAACCTGGTTATGGACGTAATTTTTTGATTCCGCAAGGTTATGCTGTATTGGCTACTGCAAGTGCAAAAAAAGCTCATGAAGAAATTCTAAAGCAAAAGTCTCACAAAGAGGAGAAATTGCTGAATGAGGCGAAGGCAATTGCAGATAAATTAGCAAGTCTTGAAATATCAATTGCAACAAAAGCGGGAGATAAGGGGAAGATTTTCGGTTCGATTAATACAATCCAGTTATCGGATGCCTTGAAGAAGGCTGGATATGAAATAGATAGAAAATCATTAAAGATTAAGGATGAGCCGATCAAAGAACTTGGCACTTATGAGGCTGAGGTAAATCTTTTCAAAGGTGTAGTTCAAACATTGAAGTTCTCTGTAGTTGAAGAGTAATTCTTCTTTTAAAATTTTAAAGGCCTCCTTGTGAGGCTTTTTTTTTGCACGAATATTCAAGCGTCGTACGGAAGGTGTAATGTAAATATGTTTTTTTCGGGGGCAGAATCGATTTCCAGCTTACCTTTTATTTCTGAAACTATTTTTCGCATGATTTTAAAGTTTAGATTTAGCTTTTTATCTCTGTCTTGATTGCTTTCCACAACATTTTGAATGTCATCAACAATATATTTTTCTATTTGAGGACCATTGAATGTGAACCGTATAATTCTGTATTCATTACTAGTTGAATAGTCAAACCGTATCACTTGTTGGTTCTCATCTTCACGGAAGTTATTAAATGCCATCATAAACATATTTTTCCAAAGCCGATATAATTTTGACTCCACGGCCGTTATTTCAATATCTTCAGGAATATTTATTGAAATTTTTGCATTCTCTATTTTGTATCTGTAAACAGCGAGTATGGAACGTATGTTCTCGGCTAAATTTACCCTCATCTTTTCGTTTCCTCCCTCTTTTTTTGCAAGTTTTGTTAATTCTTTTACTACTTCTGAAGCGCGTGAACTTGTTTTAGAGATTGTTTCTGAAAAGGATAGTGATTGTTGTATTCTTTTGACTAAGTCTAACAACTGAATGGGCGCTTCATGATGAAGAACATAATCTAGCTCTTTTGATTTATAAATTGGAAAACAAGATTCAACAAATTTTGTAGCAATCGTATCTTGGCAAACGTTTGAATAGCATTTTGACTCTAGAAGTAACTTAAATTCATTTGCTCTTTTTCTTTTTTCTCTTCCATTGATGAACTGTTCGATTGTATTGGTTTTTGCAAATTCAATTGCAAATTCAAAATCTTCATGCTTGAGGGAGTCGTCTAGTTTAATTTCTAATAAATCACGAATAATATCCTTCATGGCAGTAGCGCCCGAATTAATAATACCAAATGGAGTGTTTAGTTCATGGGAAATGGCATTTGCCATATCTGCTAGAAGTGACTCTTTTTCTTGTTCATGATACTTATGAGTTAGTTCATTTATTTGCTTTGATTTCAAGAACACTTCATCTTCTAGTTTTTGATTCATTTCATACAGCTGTCTTTGAAGAATTTCTTTTTGTTTTTGCTCTTGTATTTTATCAAGGCGGCTTGCCAAAAGGGAGGATATCGAGGTCAGAACTTTTATGTGTGTTTCATTAAAAAAATGCGAATCGCTATGTTCTACACGAATGCAACCCACCATTAAACCTGAAATGCGAAGAGGGATGGACAGTTTTGATTTATTGACCTCTCTATGATAATTGTGTTCATTTTGAAGCATGAATTTTGCATCACCAATACTTTTTACAAATCCATCTGTGAGTTCTTTATTGCGATAATTGGTGATTTCGAAGACACCATCATTTTGTTTGTCAAACACATAAATACCGCATTTAGATACTTCAAAATCTTCAATAATATGCCTGCTTATGGCGTTTAGCAAACTATAATAATCTGTTTCATCATGTATTGTTTGTGAGAGGTGATTGATTGCTGTTTGGGTTTTGAGGTCTCTCGATTTTCTTTTCTCGGATTCAATTTTCGCAGTAACGTTACTTATAAATGCAACGCCCTGACTTTTACCATTGGTATTAATTTTTGTGAATGCTACTTCAAAAAATAGACTGCCATGAATTGCACGCATTCTATGTCTCTTATTATTCAAATGGCTATGCCCGTTCTGGTATAGCTTTTTGATAAATATTTCTAAATCTTTATCCGCAAGAAACATAAGTAAATCACTTATATTGGTTGGGTTGGCGCTGCTTTCTAAATCAAAATAGTTCAAGGATTTACGATTATAATCCAATATCTCTCCCTCCCAATTAAAGAATAAGATTGCATCTATTGCATTTTCAATGACCAGTCTTGTATTTTGCTCTTTTAATTGTAGGTCACTCAATGTTTTTTCTAGCTCCTTTGTTCTCTCTGTGACTATTGTCTCTAATTGTGATATCTCCATACGAAGCTCAATACTCTCGTATTCTTGAGTGTATTTTTGCTTATTGAGCTTGGCTTCAATTTTTTTATGCCTTTTAAATGCGTGTAATGCATTTTTGAGGTTTCCATCAATTTCACTGAGCTCACCATAGTGCTTATATACTTCTGACTCAATATCCATGGATACTTTCAAAAGGGCAGGGGAGGTGAGACGACTATTTTCCTTTAAATTAATTTCTTTCGACGAACTATGAATAATTTCAATTTCATCAATGGCTTTTCTTATAACTTCAATTGCTTTATGATTTTGATTCATTTTATGTAAGCACCTCGATAAGAATAAAATATTTGTAACCTCAATTCCTTTTGATTGATTCAGCGTCGCATTTTTTTTACTTTCCTCAAATTGAAGTATCGCCTCGTCATACTGCTTATTGTAATAATAAACCTCCCCAAGATTGCATGTCACAACTGACTTCATAAAGCAATCACCTACATTTAATAAGGAAAGACATTCTTTGAAAAACGAGATTGCCTCCTCATATTTATTCAGTTTTGTATAACAGTCTCCTGTGTTGTTTAATGATCTTAGGATCCAATCTTCTTCATTAAGTTCTCGGCTTATGGATAAGCATTTTTTATTTATTTCTAGCCTTTCCTCTTGTTTATCCAAGTCATCTAGAATAAATCCTAAAGTGTGGTATACGTGCGCCAAATTTTTTTTATCCCCATTAGCTTGCAGAATCTCAATGGCCTTTGTTGCGTATTGATATCCCTCCGGTATTAAGCCAAGCAGCTGGCTGGAAAAAGAAAGATTCCTTAATGATTCACCTATGCCCTTTGTGTATTCAATATCTTCTGCTGTTTTCAGCAGTTCTATTGATTTATGGAAGCCAACTTTAGGGTTGCTTTTACAAATCGCAAGGTATTTAGTATTTTTTCCATCAATTTCACTTTGCACCTTATTTTCCTTGATCATCTATATCGAGTATTTCAAACTTAGTGGCTTGAATGAAGAAAGGTAGCTGTGAAATGAAGTTTTACTATAAGTAAAAAAAATAGAAAGCTGTTGGAAAGGAAAAATGATCCTTTTTGATGTCATTTTCATTCAATAAGAGCCAGAGTTTAGTTACTCTAAGATACTCTTATTGTAAAATTTTTGACTTTAACCCGGTAAAAGTTATTCATACCGAAATGTTGATATTTTTAAATAAATTATTGGTGCTTTACCACTTGAAGAGCGGCTTACTTGACATTAAACTATAGGTCTCAGCCCTTGCTTCTGCCAATATGTTTTCATCACCACCGGACATTAATGCTTTGTCTATAATGTCGACTATTTTTGGTATATCGGATTCTATAATCCCTCTCGTCGTTATTGCTGAGGTACCAATTCTAATTCCAGAGGTAACAAATGGCGATTCTGTATCAAATGGAACCATGTTTTTATTTACCGTAATCTCTGCCTTTCCAAGAAGCTCTTCTGCATCTTTTCCCGTGATTCCCTTAGATCTCAAATCAATAAGCATACAGTGGTTGTCTGTTCCACCTGATACGATGTGGTATCCTTTTTCGATAAAAACTTCTGACATTAAAGTGGCATTGGTTTTTACACGTTTCATGTATGCTTTGAACTCCGGTTTCATTGCCTCACCAAAGGCCACGGCTTTAGCACCAATTACATGTTCCAGTGGTCCTCCTTGGGTTCCGGGAAAAACAGCTGCGTCTAGAAGAGCCCCCATTGATTTAAGGTTCCCATTTTTCCACTTTAGTCCAAAGGGGTTTTTGATGTTTTCGCGCATCATTATGATACCTCCTCTCGGTCCGCGAAGTGTTTTATGCGTTGTGGAAGTTACAATGTGACAGAAATCAAGAGGGTCATTTAAGAGCCTAGTTGCAATCATTGCTGAAGGATGCGAAATATCGGCTAGAAGTAACGCTCCAACCTCATCCGCTACCTTTCTAATTCTTGAATAATCCCAATCACGTGAATAAGCAGATGCCCCGCAAATAATTAATTTGGGCTTTTCCTTTCTTGCCGTTTCTTCCAAAGAAGCATAGTCGATAAGTCCTGATTCTTTATCCACGCCATAGAAATACGGATCGTACAGCTTGCCTGAAAAATTCACCTTTGAACCATGCGTTAAATGGCCTCCATGCGACAAGTCAAAACCAAGGATTTTATCCCCTGGATTTAGACAAGCTAAAAAAACGGCGGCATTTGCTTGTGCACCAGAGTGAGGTTGTACATTCGCCCAGGTCGCATTGAACAATTTACACAAACGGTCGATCGCTAACTGCTCAATTTTATCAACGACTTCACAGCCTCCGTAATAACGCTTTCCTGGAAGTCCTTCTGCGTATTTGTTGGTAAGTATACTTCCCATGGCAGCGATTACTTCAGGGCTTGCATAATTCTCTGAAGCGATAAGCTCGAGCCCGTTAGTTTGTCTTGTTTTTTCCTCGTCGATTAACGAGAAAAGTAATTCATCTCTCAATTTTTTACAGCTTTTGAATAATTGATTTCATATATTTTTTGTAACCCTTCTTTTAGCTCAGTGTCTGGCTTGTATTTGGTCAGCTTATAAAGTTTTTCAGAGCTTCCAACTCTTCTTTCGACCTCATAGTCGTATCGTTTTTTTGGTGCGTCCAAATAAGTGATTTTTGACTTTGCATCTGTAATGTCTTTGATTTCATGTGCTAGTTCAGTAATACACCATTCAGACTCATTAGCAATATTAACGATGTGAGAACCTTTGATACCAATCAGCTTACAGCATGCCTCAATGGTATCCTCAATGTATGTGAAGTCCCTAGTTTGTTCACCGCTTCCAAAAACCGTTATGTCTTCACCTTTCTCACACTGCTCAAAAAATCTTGGAACCACCATTCTATTGTCTTGGTTCCATCCATAAACATTGAAAAATCTAATGGATATTACATTAATCCCTCTTTCTTCGTGGTGCGAGGCGAGATAAATTTCGTTGTATCGTTTCGCCATCGCATATGAGGTCCGTGGATCAACAAGGACTTCTTCAGTGAGCGCATTTTTCACGATCGCAGAATGGCTGTAAATACCACTGGTCGAGGCGTATAAAATATATTTGACATTATTGGTCTCTGAGGCCTCAACGACGTTTCTCGTTCCAACTACTTCGACATCCATTGTCTCTACTGGGTTGTCTGCGACAATATCGACACCTAAAACAGCGGCAAGGTGAAAAATGACATCACATCCTTTTGACGCTTCAAGTACGAGTTGCCTGCTTCGGACGTCGCCTTTAAAAAATTTCACTTTTGCAAATGTGTCTTTATCTAGCTTATTACCTCTTAAAAGAGAGTCCAAAACAACGACCTCATGCCCCTCGTTTACAAGTTTTCGTGAAAGGTTACTTCCAATGAATCCTGCTCCTCCCGTAACTAATATTTTCATGCTTAATCGGCTTTTTGTGATCCTTTACAAATATCGACAATTTCGTTTCAAAGAAAGCGAAAATATGTATGTTTTTTAATAATAATGTTGATAACTATCCTTTTTCGTTCGTTTCTTTTGTAAAAAACACATTCTTTTTATTTTTTGTTTCGTTAGAGAATTGTACTTTTATACCGCTAAACTATTACTTCATGAAACTCTTATACTCATTACTCTTTGTGAGTTGTTCAGTTTTTTGTGCATATTCTCAGCACAATCTAAGCATTCCGTGTTCGCTAGATGAAAGCAATTATAGGGTACTTGTTCGAAAGAGTTTTCAAGTCACCCAACCGAATCATAAATTTTCACCTCGTGCACTCAAGCCTGAAGAAATTTGTTTGGTCAAGTCCCTTCAAGAACCAACGAACATAGTTATTTATATACTTGATGCTCGGCATGAGGTAATCGTATATCCATTAAATACTAACAATTTAGATTGATATGCGAATAGGACTCATATTTATTATTCTATTTCTTACGAATTTATATTGGAGTCAGTGCAGTCCTACCAATACCACTTGTGCCACTGCTACTCCTTTAACGGTTAATGCATCTTGTACGCCAGGAAGCACATGTGGAGGGGCAACCCTATCTAGTGGAATTTCGACGGCTTGTACCATGTTCAATATTCCAAATCCAGGTGTCTGGTATTCCTTTGTTGCTTCTGCGGCCGAAATGAATATTTCAGTGAATAATGTCGCACCATTAGGCTGTTTCAATCGCGTCTTGGTTTTTGAGGGTTCTTGTGGTTCACTAACGGAAGTAGATTGTATGCAATCTACTCCAATAAATTCAACAGCGGATATGTTTCTTAGTTTAACTACCCTCACACCAGGAAATACATACTCGATTTTTATTGGACATAGGGTGAATGGTTGCGGCGCAGTCGACTTTAATTTTTGTATTTCGGTAAGCACTGCAGGTGTATCAAATGATGAACCATGTGATGCTAGTCCACTTACACTCAATGTACCTTGTACGTTTAGTACTTTTTTAAATAGTGGTGCGACTGCTTCATTGGGCATTCCTGCACCTGGTTGTGCAGGTTATATCGGTGAGGATGTATGGTTTTCTCTTACAGTTCCTGCCTCTGGTGAGGTTGAGGTGGATTTTGATGTAGGAACAATAACAGATGGAGGAGCAGCTGCTTATAGCGGGTTGTGTTCTTCATTAAGTTTGATTTCTTGTGATGATAATTCGAGTAATAATGGGGATATGCCGCTTTTATCCTTATCAGGACTTATTCCAGGTGAAACAATTTGGATTCGGGTATGGGAAAATGGAGGTGATGTAAATGGCTTATTTGATATTTGTGCAACCGACCCATCTGCTACTCCCGATAATGATGATCCATGTGACGCTCAAGACATTAGTGTAAACTCTACATGTCAGTTTGAGACATTTACGAATATTGGCGCAACGAATACGCTTGGTGCTCCTGCACCAGGCTGTGCAAACTATCAAGGTTCGGATGTTTGGTTCACCTTTACTGTTCCTGCCTCTGGAAATGTTCAAGTTGACGTTTCGGAAATAGGTATGGATGACCCTGATGCTGCAGCTTACTCAGGTTCATGTGGAGCATTATCTTTAATTGCTTGCGAAGATGGTCCGTTTCCGGAATATAATCCTACAATTATTTTAATTGGTCAAACGCCTGGGGAGACCATATGGATTCGTGTTTGGTCCTATGGCAATGTTCAGAATGGTTCGTTTGAAATTTGTGCGACGGAACTCGCAGCATGTAATCCTACTAACCCAAGTTGTTCTGAAGCAATACCATTGACAGTTGGTTCTTCTTGTGTAAACGGTTCTACCTGTGGTGGAGGAAGTGTAGAATCTTTTTCATGCGACGGTGCAGGTATTCACAATGAAGCTGTTTGGTATTCATTTACAGCCACCCAAACCGAAATGTTAATAACGGCAACGACAAGTCAAACTGGTTGCACATTCGCCACGTCTGTTTTTGAAGGCGCTTGTGGTTCGCTCAATGAAATTGGATGCAATTATGATAATGTTGCCAATTCAGCTTTGCCACTGTCAAACCTTACGGTTGGTTCGACTTATTATATTCAAGTTTCTTTTCCCGCTGGAGGTTCATGTGCTGCATTTATGGAGTTCTGTATTTCTGTTGAAGAATCTCCGTGTCTAGGTAATGGAGGTAACAATTCCTGTGGAAATGCCGATCCATTTTGTACGGGGTCTGTATATACATATTGTAATAATGTCGATATCCCATCCTCGGGGTCGATAGGTTGTTTAAGTTCGACTCCAAATCCGATGTGGCTCTATTTTCAAATTGATAACCCTGGACAGATTGATATGGATATTATTCAGCAAGATTATTTTGGTTCATATATCAACGTTAATTTTGCACTTTGGGGTCCGTACACAGATCTGACGTCTGCATGCTCTGATGCATTAACAAATCCTTTTACACAAGACTGCTCTGAAACCTCTTCCACTGCTACTGAAAATGCAACTATTTTTGCCTCGCAATCAGGTGATATTTATCTTCTTTTGTTGACAAATGAATCTGGGATACCCGGACAGATTACAATTGCTCAAGTAGGTGGTACCGGAACTACGGATTGCTCAATTGTACTTCCCTGCTCAATATCCGGTGATGTTACAGATGTTACTTGTTTTGGAGGTTCTAATGGTGAAATTGAGGCAAGTTGGACAGGTTCAGCTAATTACACGGTTGAGCTACTAGATAATCTGGGTAGTCAAGTTGAAATATTAACAGATTATACTTTAACATCCTATACTTTTGACGCCTTGGAAGCAGGAACATATACTTTAAGTGTCACCTCCTCTGATGGATGTACGTTTTCAGAATCGGTCATAGTAAACCAGCCTTCTTCCATTACAAGCTCCACGGATATTACAATATGCGATACTGAATTACCCTATACTTGGAATGGATTGACATTCACAACAACGGAAAGTCAAACTGCCACACTTACAAGTGCGGTAACAGGATGTGATAGTTTAGCCACATTAAACCTTATAGTAAATCCAACCTTGACAAGCACAACAGATATTACGATTTGTGATACTGAACTGCCTTATACTTGGAATGGTCTTACTTTCACAGCCTCTGACAGCCAAACTGCAACACTCACAAGTGCAGTAACAGGATGTGATTCATTGGCCACATTAAACTTAACAGTAGATCCAACCTTGACAAGCACGACGGACATCACCATATGCGATACCGAATTGCCTTATACTTGGAATGGTCTTACGTTCAATTCAGCAGGTTCTCAGACATCAACTTTAGTTAGCCCTTCATCAGGATGTGATAGCCTTGCCACATTAAACTTGACTGTAAATTCAACGCTGACCAGCACAACAGATATTACGATTTGTGATACTGAACTTCCTTACACCTGGAACGGTCTTACATTCACAGCCACCGACAGTCAAACGGCTTCACTCACAAGTGCGGTAACAGGATGTGATAGTTTAGCCACATTAAATCTCACAGTAGATCCAATACTCACAAGTACAACAGATATTACCATATGTGATACTGAATTACCATACACTTGGAACGGTCTTACATTCACAACAACTGAAAGTCAAACGGCCTCACTCACAAGTTCAGTAACAGGATGTGATTCACTTGCTACATTAAACTTGATTGTGAATAATACATTATTATCAAGCACCGATACCACGATTTGTGATACTGAGCTTCCATTTGTTTGGAATGGTCTTACATTCAATTCGGCAGGTTCTCAGACATCAACTATAGTTAGCCCATCATCAGGATGTGATTCTTTGGCTACATTAAACTTAACTGTAAATCCAACCTTGACGAGCACAACTGATATTACCATATGCGATACTGAATTACCGTTTACTTGGAATGGTCTTACTTTCACAGCCACCGACAGCCAAACTGCAACACTTACAAGTGCGGTAACGGGTTGTGACAGTCTAGCTACATTAAACTTAACAGTAGATCCAACACTCACAAGCACAACAGATATTACCATATGCGATACTGAACTGCCATATACCTGGAATGGGCTCACATTCACAACAACGGAAAGTCAAACTGCAATACTCATAAGTGCAGTAACAGGATGTGACAGTTTAGCGACATTAAATCTGACTGTTGATCCAACTTTGACTAGCACCACGGACATCACTATATGTGATACTGAATTGCCTTATACTTGGAATGGTCTTACTTTCACAGCCTCTGACAGTCAAACGGCTTCACTCATAAGTGCAGTAACGGGATGTGATTCTTTAGCTACATTAAACTTAACTGTAAATCCAACACTAACAAGTACAACGGACATTACCATATGTGATACTGAATTGCCTTATACTTGGAATGGACTTACCTTCAC
>CAJXCU010000019.1 GCA_913051935.1 uncultured Flavobacteriales bacterium | reverse complement strand
TAGCGATTCCAAGACTGTTTCTTAACAACAAAAAACTTAAAGCGTTATGAACATATCAAAAATATGGTCCATGTACTACCCCGTAATTTTGGCCTTTCTCTCTTTCCTATACTCTGTAACACTTTGGTTTACAGGTAATAAGCTTGAAGGAATTTTTGTTGGTATATGGGTGCCTTCTATTTTAGGCTTCTCCGTCGCTATAAGACAAATCCGAAGAGATACACAACAAGAAAAGCAAAAAGAATGATGAATAATACCGCAATGTTTGTCATAGGGTTTGTCATTTTCGCAGCATATATGTGGGGGTATCTTTCCATGATCAGTAAAGCCAATAGGGAGCAGAAAGAGAGAGACCAGCAAAAATAGTTGATTACTACATTATTTGAATTTGAAAATGCATACCAGTACTTAAAAAAAAGAGAGTTTTGATTTTTTTTGAGAAACGTGTCTTTGTTTCTATCTTAGAGGAGCTAAACCGAATTCTAATGCCCAAATTATTAATGCTACTCATATTTGTGGGTTTAATTCAAACTTGTGCTTGCCAGCTTGTCTTTGCGGAGCTTCAAGGTAGTCCTGTAAATACAACTGGTTGGAACATGACGGGTGCAGCAAATGTGAATGATACAGGAGGCGATACAGATACAAATCAAGATGAAATTATTTTAACCAATAACGTAAATTCTAGTAGCGGTGGGATTTTTTTTACAGAACCATTAGACTTGGCAACCTGCAACCAATGGCACGTTGATTTTGAATTCAGGGCGTGGGAAGGAAACGGAGCTGATGGATTGGCTTTTTGTTTTTTAGATGTACCTCCTACAGGATTTGTATCGGGAGGAGGACTTGGTATTCCTAATACGGCAAATGGAATTAAGGTGGCTTTCGATACCTACAACAACTGGGGAATAGGAAACCCTTGCCTACAAATATACAGTGGGAATGGATATGACGAGAATCCTGCGCTTGCACCAGGAATCGTTTATTTAGATAACATCGGTGGGAGTTTAAATTTTATACGTTCTAATAGTTATAACTCTGCCACCATTACTTACAACAACGGAAATATTTCCTTAACTGTAAATGGAACTCTTTATTTAACGGCATTTTTTCCTGTTTCTTTTGCGGGTTATATGGGGTTTACCGCGAGTACGGGGGGACTTAAAGACAAACACTCCATTAAAAATGTCTCAATATATGCAGACCTTGCGGAATCCAACGCAGGCTCCGATGTTACAGTTTGTAGCGGTGAGCCTATTCAAATTGGAACAACAAACAATCCCGATCACACCTATTCTTGGAACAATCCAACGACCTTAAACAATCCAACGATCTCGAATCCAATAGCCACAATAGTTAACAATACAACAAGTCCTCTTGTACAACAGTACATAGTTGAGACATTGATTGCGGCCAACTCTGGTGCCTGCCCGGATTATGATACCATAAACGTGACCGTTCTTCCTATTGAGACAAGTATTGAAAATGCAATCATTTGCGAGGACCAATTGCCTTATTTATGGAATGGCATTACATATAATACCTCAACCAATGATACTTTGACACTGTTGAGTGTGAACAATTGTGATTCCTCAGCCATTCTGAGTCTGTCCATTAATCTACCTTCATTTAGTTTAACAGACTCTATTTTGTGTGATACACAGGTGCCCTTTCAATGGAACGGATTGAATATTGATAGCTCAGGTAGCTATAATGTGACCTTGACGAATTCTGTTGGCTGCGATTCTTCTGCAACAATTGATTTGACCATTCATCCAAGCTTGTCAAGCACGACAGATTCTACAGTATGTGATACTGAGCTGCCACTAGATTGGAATGGATTAACTTTTAACAGTTCTGATACACAATCATCAACATTGAGCAGTGTAATAACAGGTTGTGATTCCATAGCAACGCTAAACTTAACAGTTCTCCCAACTTCAACGAGTTTAACAGATACGCTTGTATGCGATACGGAGTTGCCCTTTATTTGGAATGGTGTAAATTTTAGTGCCTCTGGACAGCAAATCGCCATACTTCAAAGTACACTCACAGGATGTGATTCACTCGCTACATTAAATGTGATCGTGAATCCAACTTTATTTAGTACCACCAATATTGTCATCTGTGACCACGAACTTCCTTTTGAATGGAATGGATTGTCGCTGAATAATTCAGGCACGAATACAATTACACTACAAAGTATGGTTACTGGCTGTGATTCATTAGCGACATTGAACTTATTAGTAAACCCAACACTTTTAAGTAATACTGATACCACAGTTTGTGCCTCTGAGCTTCCTTTTAATTGGAATGGTTTAACCATTAATGCACAGGGACTACAAACCGCCAATCTCGAAAGCTTAATAACGGGTTGCGATTCTTTGGCAACACTAAACTGTAGTGTAGTCAATAATCCACAAATTGAAATCATTGTAAGCTCAACAACTGGCTGTGCCCCGATTGAAATCGAATTTTCAAATGCCTTTGCCAATGAAAATACAAGTTGTGCATGGGGTATCAGTAATGGAAATACATTTAATAATTGCAGCAATACGCTGACTTTTACTGAAGCAGGATGTTACGATGTGAACCTAACAAGTACCGAGCAAAATTGTGTGTCATCGCTAAGCCAAAACAATCTTATCTGTCTAGAAAGTAAACCGGAAGCAAGTTTTACCGCGGCACCCGCTGTAATAAACTTGAGCAGTCAGTGGGTACAATTTTATAATACCTCATCTTCTTTCGTTACAAATTTCCTATGGGATTTTGGTGATGAAGATTTTGCAGTTGAAGAAAACCCTCAACATTTATATGAAAACAACTCATTTGGCTATATAGCGAGTTTAATCGTAAGCACGGATCAAGGTTGTGCAGATACAGCATCGCTTTTCATCGAATGTAAGGAAGAACCTGTGATTTTTATTCCAAACGCATTTACACCAGACGAAGACCAGCACAATCAGCAGTTCAATCCTATTTTATCTCCATCTATAGATCCCCATAACTACACACTTTCAATTTTCAATCGTTGGGGTGATCTCGTTTTTGAATCACATGATCCTAATATAGGTTGGGATGGATCATACGGTATGAGTGGAACAGATGCGCCCCAAGGAGCCTACATTTGGAAAATCACTTTTAAAGTGCCCGATACTGATGAAAAAAATACGATTTCAGGACATGTTAACCTTCTTCGTTAGATAAAACTCAGCAACCAAATCAATAAAAAAACGTTATCCGTTCAAAGTCTCTAAACCTTGTATTATGTTGCACTCAAATAAACTTATCAACCTACTTATTTCTTTTCAATTTATTGCCTGTGCATCAGCGCAGCTTACGAACTCTAATCTTCCCATTGTTGTGGTCACGACTGAAGATGAAATACCTGATGAACCCAAAATAGAGGGCACCATCGGAATCATATATGACACGAACGGCGGTCTAAATTCAATGAATGCCCCGTTCAATTACCACAGTAGCAACCTTGCCATTGAAACGCGCGGCAACTCCACTCAAGGATTTGATAAAAAAACATATTCTCTTGAATTGAGAAACTCAGCGGATGAGGATACAAGCGTAAACCTTTTTGGAATGGGAGGTGAAGAAGATTGGATCTTACATGCTATGGTGATTGATAAATCACAAGTACGAATTCCGATGAGCTTCTACTTAGCACAACGAATGGGGCAATATGCCTCAGAATATAAATATGTTGAGCTTGTACTTAACGGGGATTATCGAGGAACCTACATTCTAGTTGAAAAAATAAAACGAGACGATGACCGTGTCGATATTGCAAAACTAGACGAGGATGATTTGGCCGGAGATTCCATAACAGGAGGATATATTTTAAGAATGGATTGGTTAGATGACCCACAAGGTTTTGAATCTAATTACAATTCACAAGGCGGAAATCCTATGTTTTATCAATGGTATTACCCAAAAGCAGATAAAATTAAACCACAACAAGCATTATATATTCAAGATTGGATGGGGAATTTTGAAGATGCGCTCTTTGATAATGATTATACCAACGATGCAGGTATTCGTTATACAGACTATATTGATGTTAATTCCTTCACAGATTTTTTATTGATCAATGAGTTTAGCAAAAATTCTGACGGATATAAGCTGAGTTCATATGTACACAAAGACAAAGACAGCAAAGGTGGTAAATTGGTCGCAGGACCTATTTGGGACTTTGACCAAACCTATGGGGTATCTTTGGTTTGCTCCAACAATATTCCTAGTGGTTGGACCTATCTTCAAAATCAAGATTGCTGGGACCTTGAATCTATGCCAATGTGGTGGCAAAATATGATGGAAGACCCTGTTTTTCAGAACCGTCTAAAATGTCGTTGGACAGAATTTCGACAAAGCTTTATGCACACAGATAGTATTGTAGACTGGATCATACAAGATACCACCTACTTATCTGAGGCGCTTCAAAGAAACTTTGAAAAATGGGACTACTTTATTGGAGAATCTATTTGGATTGAGCCCGATCCAATACCACAATCCTATGAAGAAGAAATTAGTACAATGATTACTTGGATTACAAGTAGGCTAAATTGGATGGATGCGAATATGCCCGGAGACTGTGCTCAAGATGACCTTTCCATTCCTTTTATTGGGTCTGCTGATTTAGTAAAAATATATCCAAATCCTGCAAAAGAGAAATTGTACATATCGTGTAAAGAAAATAGTAGTATTCAAATTCATGATCTACATGGACAACTACAAATGAATACTTTTACAAATAATGGATCAGTGCAGCTAGGCATAAATAAACTTAGTCCTGGAGCCTATTTTGTCACTGTAAAAAATGAATTGGGTCGATTTACACAGAAAATTATCAAGCAATAAATTACCAAACAAATTAATGCGCACCGCGTTCTAAAATAAACTCACTATTTTTGCGTCATTAACTCTCTTACAATCATTTCTACAACTAAAATGCTCTCCTAATGATTAATAGTCTAGATAAAATAATTCAAGATGCCGTAGATCGAGGCGTTCTTCAAAAGCTCACTTCAGATGAACAAATTATTTCCTCCGAGGTACATATTGACGGCATCAAATACTTAAACTTTGGATCTTGTAGCTACTTAGGATTAGAGCATTCCAAACTATTGAAAGAAGCTGTAAAAAACGCAACCGAGAAATACGGAACACAATTCTCTACCTCAAGAACCTATCTTTCTATAGGGCTATATGAAGAACTAGAGTCTTCACTTTATAAGATGTTCCAAAAGCCCGCACTGGTAACAGCGAGTACGACATTGGGGCATCTTTCTGCACTTCCGATTCTCGTTGAAGAAGGTGATGTAGTAATCCTTGACTTACAAGTTCATTCGAGCATTCAAATGTCAGCCCAATTATTAAAAGCTAATAAAATTCCTATCCATATTATTCCACATAATGATATGGCAGCACTTGAAAAAAAAATAAAACTACTTCAAGAAAAAGCGAATAAAATATGGTATATGGCTGACGGAGTTTATTCTATGTATGGTGATTTTGCACCGCTAAAAAAAATCCAATCCCTCCTGAATAGGTATAAAAAACTTCACCTATACATAGACGATGCCCATGGAATGGGATGGACTGGAGATCAAGGTATCGGTTACGTTCGAAGTCAAATGGAACATCACGATAAGATGATTCTAGCAACATCATTGAATAAGTCGTTTGCCGCCTCGGGAGGTGTTTTGCTTTTCCCAAATAAAGAAATGTATCGTAAAGTAAAAAATTGTGGCAGCACCATGATTTTTTCAGGTCCAATTCAACCTCCAATGTTAGGCGCAGGTATCGCTTCCGCAAAATTACATCAGTCCGATGAATTTAAAGACTTACAAGATGAATTTGAACAAAAGATCACATTTACGAACCACAAATTGTCAGTACTTGGTTTACCACAGTATGCCCGCACAAATTCTCCACTATTTTTTATTCCTGTAGGACTTCCAACTATGGTCCTGAACATCATAGAACGAATGAAAAGAAAAGGATACTACCTGAACAGTGCAGGATTTCCTGCAACACCAATGAAAAAAGGAGGGCTTCGTTTTATGATCAACAACAATCATACTATTGAGGATATAGACCAAATGCTCACGACACTACAGCAAGAATATATCGTTGGTTTACATGCTGAAGGTAGTTCTCCAGAGGAAGTAACCAAACAGTTCAAAATAGCACCATTCATAAATCCTACATTCAAAAAACAAATCCATAAAAAAGAAAACTGGCAGATATTCAAAGAATATCAACTATCATCTATAAAAGAAATAGATTCAGAGGAATGGAATGCTCTCTTTTCAAAACACGGATCAAATGTACATCAGAACTTAAAACAACTCGAGCAAGTATTCAAAGGGAATAAAGAATTAGAAAATAACTGGGAAATCAAATACCACACCATTCGGGATACTGAAGGAAATATTGTTTTAGCATCTGTTTACACAATTGCTTTAATGATGGATGACCTCTTAGCAGAAAAAACACTTTCTGGGAAAATAAAGGAACTCAGAAAAAAAGACCGGCTATACTTAACCTCGAAAAATATCCTAACAGGAACCCCTTTTACAAAAGGAAAAAGTATTTATATAGACTACGAAAACAAACACTGGAAAGAAGCCCTAAAAAGTCATGTTAATTTACTCCAAGACATTGCTGATAAAAATAACGTTTCAAATATTTTATTACGTGAGTTTTGTAGAGATCAAAAAACAAGTATTGAAGGCATTCTCATGAATTTAGGACTTCTAGAGGTACAGCTGCCACACAACTTAGTGGTTGATGATATGACCTGGGAAAACACAAACGATTTAATGTCCCGTTTGTCACAGAAATACAGATATTCTTTACGAAAAGAAATCCTTAAAAGGGAAGGTCAATTCGAAGTTGAATTTAAACGACCTACCGGAAAACATGAACAAGAGTATACTTTTGAGCTCTATAAAAATGTGCACAGCCAGTCGACTGAAATTTCAGTTTTTGAACTGCCGTATAAGCTTTTTCAAAAAATGTATGCTGACCCTAGCTACGACTTTATTTATCTCTATTTGAAAGAGGCATCTGAAAAACCTGTAGCCGTCATGATGAGTCAAATTATAGATAACATTTATAATGCACAACTCGTTGGTTTGGATTATAATTATGCCCGTGAATATGGGTGTTACAAACAAATATTATATCAAACTGTAAAACGGGCAAAATATTTAGGTTGCGAAAAAATTGATCTAGCTTATACCGCAGATATGGAAAAAAAGAAAGTCGGAGCGAAACCCAAAGACAATTTTGGTTTTGCCATGGCCCTAGAACACGATTCATATGTGGAAATGCAAAGTTTAAAATAATCACTAGGAGATTTAAAATAAAAATATTTAACCCTCTCTAATATGCGACACAATTGTTCTATTTTCGCAACATAACTTAAAAAAACAGTCATGAAATATCTTCTTTCTTCTTTTGTACTTTTATTCCTTAGTCTTTCGGCTTCAGGACAATTTGCTATCGATGTTCAAGGAAAAGGTTTAGCCAACTCGACATGGTTATTAAATAAAAACATTTCAGACAAGGGCGATTCTCAAGATTACGCACCTGCCTGGGGGTCAAGCTACGGTGTCGCAGGGAATATTTATTTTGGGATGACTGGTGTTGGTATTGAGTTTTTATATACCACTCATAATGCAGCATATACTGGAATTTATTCGTTAAATGATGTTCCTACGGGAAACTATACTTCAAACATTAAATTGCAAACGATTCAAATTCCATTATTACTGAAATTTCAAAGTGACAAAGGTGCCTATATTGAAATAGGTCCACAGCTTACTAATATTTCTAGTGCACAATTTGATCGCTCAGGAGAACTTGTTGGTATCGGCTTCGAGGAGTCAAAGGATGTTTCAGACGAATATGCGTCATCTTACATTTCTGGCGTGCTAGGATTCGGCTCAAAAATAGCCTTCGGTGATTTACCTCTTGGTATGCTGCTTGGTATCAGGCTTCAGTATAGCTTCGAAGATCTAATGGGAGTAGATGGTGAAGGGTTATCTTTAGGAAGCGATGAAAATCCAGGGTTTTGGTACCCAACACATGAACCCACACAGGCCATCTCTGGAGGCTTAGTTGTTGGATTAACCTACACCATTAAATAATTTTCTTCGTCTCGGCTATCCGTATAAAAGTGAAAACCTTATTACAAATCGTAAAATAATTACGATGCAGTGTTATTCTTTTGTGGTTTAAAATCACATTATGAAATTACTGACTGAAAACGAACGTTTCCGAGAATACCTCATGGGTTTTGATGAGTATAAACTATGCGAAGAAGCAAAGGAGTATATCCCTACTGAAATCAAAAGACAATCTCTGATTTCCTGTGCCGAGTATCTGAGCCACTATATTGTGGATAATTTGAATGAAGATGCCGTTGATATTGAGGCTCCAGAATCTTTACAACAAGAGCAGGTTGTTACTTATATCAAATCTTTAACTAGAAAGACTGTTCAAGATTTTTACCATGCTTACATGGAATCATATGGTGTAATTGAAGACCTTATGATTTTAAACGAGCACAATAGACTGCACCTGTTGTTTCAATTGACACCATATTCTTTCGAGTACTTGGAACTTTTAAATAGAGAAATTCTTAATTAGTATCAGCTTCATGGCCAAACCAAACAGTGGCGTAACCTTTATACATGCCTATCCCAATTGCTCTCCAGGGAGCATCCCAAATATCTTTATTGACGATCACGGCATTATGGTGTTTGCTTTTCTTCCAAGTATCCAAGGCTATTGAAGGAGATAGTGGCGCTCCACCAACGCAAGAAATTTCGTACCCGGGAAACTTGTAGCTAGTTAGCTCCTTTGGCTTATCCCACATACAAGAGGCCCGAGCATGGTCTGATGTATAGCAACAAGCGGTCCATTCACCCTCGTTAGACCAGCTGTGCCCATTACATTTCCCTTGATCAGGTCTATTTTCTGATAAATCTCTGCTATGCAGTTGAGCCACCAAAGTTAAAGATTGGGACAAGGCAACTTTAGGAAGTCCTTTTGAAGCTCTATACTCCATAATGAGCTGATACAATTCCTGCTCATCAGAAGATAATTCTTGACTGAAAACAGGTAATAGAATTAAACAAAATAAGAAAAGAAGAAAGCGAAGGATCAATATTATCTAGTCTTGCCTTTCATGATTTGTCTTCGCAACGCCTCTACGGCAAAATCCGCAGCCTCCTCAAAACTTTTACACTGCTTTTTAGCAAACAAGTCCTTACCTGGAACATGAAGTTTTATTTCCGCAATTTTATTCTCTTTATCGCGGTCGTTTTCCAATCTTAAAAAAACCTCAGCCGATACAATTTGATCATTGAACTGTTCTAATTTGTTTAGCTTTTCTTGAATGAATTTCAATAATTTCTGGTCTGCTTTAAAATGAACTGCATGCATTTGAGTATCCATAGGTTAATTGGTTTTACGCCCACGCGGATGGGCTTGTGAATAAATTGAATTTAACTTTGCAAACGAATTATGGGTATAAATTTGAGTCGCAGACAAATTTGCGTGTCCGAGTAAATCCTTCAAGGTTTCAAGCCCCGTACCTCGGTTAAGCATATGTGTTGCAAAAGTATGACGCAACACATGAGGACTCTTTTTATCCAAAGTCGTTACCTTTCGAAGATAGCTATTTATTTTTCTATAAGCAAATGCAGGATAGAGTTTATTGCCACTTCCAAGGACTAATAATTCAAGAGTTTCGCGTGTTTTTTCTCGCCTTAATTCTATATATTCTTCAATTTGATTCTCTAAGATTTTTGAAATAGGAATAATGCGCTCTTTATTTCTCTTACCTAAGACTTTGATTTGACCTTGCTGGACGTCGTCTAGTTTCAGATTTATAAGCTCACTCAATCTAATTCCAGTCTGGTAAAAAAGCTCGAACATCAAAGCATCTCGTTTACCCTCAAAATCATCTTCAAATAATTCTTGTAGTTTTTCAAGTTTTAATTCAGACTCTTTGACGAATTGTGGCAAGTGCTTCTCACTTTTAGGTCCATTGACCTTTCCCATAGGAGAGGATTCAATAAATTGCTCCTTCACCAACCATTTGTAAAAACTTCGAAGTGAAGCAAGTTTTCGATTCACAGATTTATTTTTCAAGCCATTTTCAATCAAATGAACAATCCAAGAACGAATGTAAGAGGCGCTAAGCTCAGAAAACTCATCTAACTTCTGAATGTCGGCATAACTGACAAAATCATTTAAATCACGCTGATAAGCTTTCAACGTATGTGCTGAATAGCGTTTTTCAAATTTAAGGTATGAAATGAATTTTTCGAACATAAAAAAAGGAGTCTAATGACTCCTTTTCAATAACGTATATTTTCAAATAAGGTTACCCTTCCAATGATTGCATTCTTTGTTTGTAAGACGCTCTAATGACTTGCTGTCTTTTTGTAACAGAAGGTTTCTCGAATTGCTTACGCCCACGTAATTGAAGCATAACTTTAGTTTTCTCGAATTTCTTCTTGTACTTTTTGAGAGCTCTTTCGATGTTCTCTCCCTCTTTAATTGGTATAATTAACATATTCTTTTGATATTTATATTGATATCGGTGGGCAAAGATAGGGTATTTTCTAGTTCTTACAAGAAATTATTTCAAAATTTCGCGAGAAATTACAATTTTCTGTATTTCCGAGGTTCCTTCACCAATAGTCATCAGCTTTGCATCTCTTAAAAACTTCTCAGCCGGATACTCTTTCGTGTAACCGTATCCGCCCATGACCTGAACAGCCTCATTTCCACACTTTACGGAAACTTCAGACGCATAATATTTGGCGTAAGCACCTGCTTTGGTAACTGGCTTCTTATGATCTTTGAGGTACGCGGCTTGAAAAGTCAGTAGCTCCGCAGCTTCTATTTCGGTAGCCATATCTGCCAGTTTGAAGGCAATGGCTTGAAAATGGGCAATTGGTTTACCAAACTGCTCTCGTTCTTTCGCATACTTTAAAGAAGCCTCATAGGCACCTCTTGCAACACCACAGCTCAATGACGCAATAGATACTCGCCCACCGTCCAAAATTTGCATCGCTTGCTTAAATCCAGCTCCTACCTCACCAATAACATTAGATTCGGGAATGCGCACGTTATCGAAAATAAGCTCCGCAGTTTCACTTGCACGAACGCCTAATTTCTCTTTAATTTTTACCGCAGAAAACCCTGGTGTTCCTTTTTCAATAATAAATGCAGTTATCCCATTGCTGTCTAAAAGGTCTCCGGTTCTGATTAAAACAACGGACACATCACCAGATAAACCGTGTGTAATCCAGTTTTTAGTTCCGTTTAATACCCAATGGTCGCCATCTTTAACTGCTGTGGTTTTCATACGCATGGCATCAGAGCCTGTATTTGCCTCAGTCAATCCCCATGCCCCAATCCATTCACCGCTCGCTAGCTTCGGTAAATACTTTCTTTTTTGTTCCTCGTTTCCATGATAGAAAATATGACCTGTGCATAGAGAATTATGGGCTGCAACACTCAAACCAATTCCACCGCAAACCTTACCAAGCTCCATTAATGCTGTGGCATATTCCGCGTAACCAAAACCAGAACCACCATATTCTTCCGGTATAAAAATACCAAGGAGGCCTAGCTCACCGAGTTTTTTCATCGTTTCCAAGGGAAATATTTCGTGATCATCCCAACTTTTCATATTTGGCTTAATCTCCTTTTCTGCAAAGTCACGGACCATTTGTGCAATCATACTCTGATTTTCGTTCTGCTCAAAATTCATATATCTAATGATTAATTATTGCTTAATAGGAGACCAAATTTACAATATTGTTACTATATATTTTCAGCTTTTCGTCTCCTCTTAGAAAGCTAAGGTTTACTAAAAAATTGAATCCTACTATTGAACCACCGCATCTTTTGACAAGCTCAGCAGCCGCTGCAGCTGAACCACCCGTAGCCAACAAATCATCGTGAATCAATACCTTTTGACCGCCAATGACGGCATCCTCGTGCATTTCGATTTCTGCGCTTCCATATTCAAGGTCATATGCATAGCTAACCTTTTTATAGGGTAATTTTCCTTTTTTACGAATTAAAATAAAAGGAACCTTAAGTGCAATCGCTAAGGGATATCCAAACAAAAAACCACGACTTTCAATGCCCGCAATCGCGTCTATATTTTGATCCTTATAATAGCCAGCTAAATACGTAATCACTTCTTGAGAAAGCTTGGGGTCCAACATAATTGTAGAAATATCCTTAAAAAGGATACCAGGCTTCGGGAAGTCCGGTACATCTCTAATTATATTTTTAAGCTTATCTTCTAAAAGCATATGCAAATTTAATGAAGGTTTAGGGGATTAGAAATTTTTAACGGTATTTTTAAAAAACTTATTCAAGGATGAGGTAAGGAAGCAACTTATCAAAAGTCTTTGAATCTATGAGTTTTGATTTTTTAATGCCCGATACGGTCTTAAATCCATCTAATTGAGTCCGCATCTTAACGATTGAATTTGCTTGGGCATAACTCAAATAAGGGTGTTTGTATAGTTCCTCAAAAGATATTGTATTCAGTCTTAATTTTTGAATTTTTTCACTATCGATAAAAACCTGTTCAGTCAATATCTCATAAGTTTCAGGTCTCATTTTCCAAACCTCAAGAAGCTGTTCAATACTGTAGAACCCGCCAATTTTTCTACGGTACTTCAGAATCTGAGATGCATAAAACGGACCAATGCCTTTGAGAGAAACCAACCGCAAAGAATCAATACTATTCAATTCTAAAATTTGCTTGAGTTGAATCTCACCATTAGGAAGGGTAATATCCTCTGATTCAATTATAGCTCGAGAAGCTTTCGGATAAAAAGTTGAATCCTTAATTAAAGACATCAGCTCTTTTGGGAATACATAAATCTTGTCGAGCGCCTCATTTGAAGTTATCCCCGGTTTAATAAATTTCATGACAACCTCTGCTTGTTTTTTGGATAGACCCAGGTACATCCAATCCTCCTCAGCGTATTTATTGGGATCGAATCGATGTGGCGGTGATTTATATTTTAATTGACTTTTTTGCGGCCTTTTCTTGACCTGTTTAGATGCTTTTTTCGGAATCAATTGTTGCTCATTTATTTTCTTTACATCCTCAACTGTAAGGATGATTTCTGGCTCCGAATAAAAATGAATAAGCCTCGGGATAAAAACAATAAGTAAAGCTAAAACAAAAAAAACAACGAGACCCCTGCGTGTCTTTTTAGAAATATAAAATGGATTGTTAATCGTTCAATGAGTTAATTTGATTCATCATTTTTGGCAGCTTTTATCGCATCGAAATAACGAGAAAGCTCCTTCTTAACAATAGGGAAAAGAAAAAATAAACCAACCATGTTAGGAAAAACCATTGCAAAAATCATGGCATCTGAAAAGGCCCAAATTGAATCCATACTCGCTGCTGCACCAATGACTACGAACCCTAAGAACAGAAATTTATAGGCTAAATCAGCATTTCTACCACGGCCAAATAAAAACTTCCATGACTGCAATCCGTAATAAGACCAAGAAATCATAGTCGATACGGCGAATAAGACAACTGCGATTGTCAAAAATACTTTAGAATATGGTATGTAAGCAGCAAAAGCCTGAGAGGTTATACCTGCTCCCTCGTATGCCACTCCATCAATCATTACTGAACCTGAACCATCCCCGCCATATTGAAAAATAGAACCATCACCACCTCCAAAATTAAAGATGATAATAACGAGGGCCGTCATCGTACAAATGACAACAGTATCTATAAAAGGTTCTAAAAGAGCTACGAGCCCTTCAGATGCCGAATATTTTGTTTTAACAGCCGAATGCGCGATAGATGCAGAACCCGCACCAGCCTCGTTAGAGAAAGCGGCTCTTTTAAAACCGACCAATAAAACGCCAATAATCCCACCTACACCTATGGCTTGAGGATTAAAAGCCTCTTGGAAGATCAATGCAAAAGCATCATCCACAAAACTAAAATTACTAAATATGATATAGAGGCAGGCTACGAGATATAAAACAGCCATAAATGGCACAATTTTCTCGGTAACAGAAGCAATCCTTTTGATTCCACCGATAATAATAATCCCAACTAAAACGGCCAATATTAATCCGATAATCGCACCAGCACTTGAGCTTTCCCAACCCATTAGCTCCTTGAGAACAATAGTCGCTTGATTACTTTGAGCTGCATTACCTCCACCAAATGAACCCCCAATACAAAAAACAGCAAACAAAATAGCCGTGATTTTTCCCAATGTTGCAAAGCCTTTTTCCTTTAAGCCTTTACTCAAATAATACATAGGACCGCCGTAAACTGTTCCATCCTCTCCAATGTCTCTGTATTGCACGCCCAAAGTACATTCAACAAATTTGGAGGACATGCCCAGAAGTCCACAAATTACCATCCAAAATGTAGCTCCCGGACCTCCCAAGGCAATAGCCAAGGCTACGCCGGCAATATTTCCATTTCCAACAGTTCCAGAAACAGCGGTGGCTAATGCCTGAAAATGAGTAACTTCACCTTCCTTGCTTTCATCAGCAATTGTATCTTTTATATCTCCATCCACTGCCAACTTATCATTACCTGCAACAGGGTGATCTACATGGTCATATTTACCACGAACGACATTTACCGCTCTACCAAAAAACCGAATATTAGGGAAACCAAAGTAAAGTGTGAAAAATAGAGCGCTACATACCAAGAGTATAATCACAAATGGCGCTCCCTCAAATACTTCAAAAAATATAACACTAGAAATAAAGTCAGAAAACGGCTTAAATGCTCGATCTATTTTTTGATCCAAACCCATTTCATTTTGAGCAAAGCTCAATACAGGTAATAAAAATGTGACCAAGGCAAGTATCCCTTTTTTCATGAGGTGATTTTAATATTTACGATTTACTGTGTCGAAGGTAAGGTTTTTAACCCGAGAATAAAAGCTTTAAACTATCCTCAAAACACATCGGTCTATAATCAATTTCAGTGCGTGACTTACTTAAGTCAAAACCGGTTTTTGGAGGTCTTTTAGCCGCTTGATTGAGTGATTCGCTGGTCGTTTTATTGAGCGAGGTAGTATCTAATCCACAATACTTGGCTACCCTGGTAACCAACTCATAAATCGAAAATGTTTCAGGGCCTGAAATATGGTATATCCCAGTTTTATGCAGTTCAGCAATTCTGATACAGGCCCATGCAAGGTCATCTGCCCAGGTGGGAGCTCGGTATTGGTCATCAATAATATTGAGTTCTTTTCCTGAGGAAAGTGCATCTTTCGCCCATAACACAATATTGGACCTTGAGAGATTATTCCCTTCTCCAAAAACAATGATGGTTCGAATAACGGACCAATTTTTACTTGACGATTTTGTAAGTATTGATTCAGCTTCCACTTTTGAATTGGCATAAACACTTAAAGGGTTCGTTGGGTCTGTTTCCGAATAATGTCCTTTTTCTCCATCGAATACAAAATCAGTAGAGAGTAAAGAAAAATAAGCCTCAACCCTCTGAGCAGCCGCGTATAAATAATCCGTAGCCGTGACATTAACTTTCTGACAAAGTTCAGCGTTTGTCTCGCAATAATCTACATTCGTAATTGCTGCAGTGTGAATGACTGCATCGGGATTATACTCAGTAAAAACCTTATTAACCTGAGCCTCATTAGAGATATCCAATTGTCGATAAAATGCATGAGGACAGTCAGGATTCCTGTTTTCACCGAGAGACGTGGCTAAAAATGGTTTATTTTTTTTCTTGAGTTGTCGAACAATTTTCTGTCCAAGTAGGCCATTGCTGCCTGTGATTAGAATCTTCATGCCATTGAATAAATTACAAATCCCAAATGGACTTTTTTCTTTTGGTTGAAAAAGTGAAATAATGCTTATGCTCGAGTAGCCAAGCCATAATCAAATATAACAAGAGTGGTGAACCAAGCGTAACAAAAGAAAAATAAATAAACCCTAACCGAACCTTGGTTGTTCGAATCCCAAGTTTTCGCGCCCACCACTCACAAACGCCATAGGACTGCATTTCAAAAAAAAAGAGAATTTTTTGAAGTGTTCGTTTCATATAAAACTTAACAAGCTTAGCTACTTCAGAGGCTTAAACTCCATCCATTCCGGATTTGCAGGAGAAGCAGTGCTCGGGTCAAAATCTTGACTAGTAATTCTAGCTGTTGTACGTCTATTAATTTGGTGTAATCGCTCGAATTTAGCCTTATCAGATGTCCTGTATTTATTAATATATCGCTCTGTAAGAACAATTGATTTACCATTTTCATCAACCCAAGATGCGGGCTCAGCTTCCCCCTTGCCAATGGGTTGAATTCTTCTTGAATCAATTCCTTTTTCTTCAACCAAAAACTTGTACACTGCCTTCGCTCTATTCTCAGAAAGGACTTGGTTGTAACTCGCAGATGAACGAGAATCAGTATGGGAGAAAAGATCAATGGTAATGTAAGGATGGGTACTCAAAAGATTGTAAAGAAAGTCTAATGAATCAGTCGACATACAAGTTGAGTCATTGATAAATGTCCACTCATTTAATGGATAACGAACCTCTGGTGTTCTAATTTCTTCTACAATAGGAACAAGCTCAATTTCCACAATAAATGATTGGCTCTCTTTGAGGCCTTCGGTAGTTATTTTTGTTGCATTTGGATTTTGAAGGAAGCCATCTTTCATTGCATTGATAGAATAGGTCACATCTTCATTTATGTAACGCTGCTTACCATTTTTCACATCGTACTTGATAGTTGTCCCAGACTCATTTGTTTCGCCATTCCAGTCGGAATCATCAGTGCCAAAGAATGAGACCTGAGCATCAGGAATCCTTTTATTTTTGTTTCCGAACTCATGAACAATAACTTGGACGTCGTAAAGATTTGGTGGAATGCTATAGCTCCACAAATCTGGTGAATATTGGTTGCTGTTTAACCTTCTCTCAGATGTGAAATATCCTCTTTTACCACGGCTTGTAATTGCATAGTCATTGCTTGGAGAGTTGATGGGATAACCCATGTTTTGGGCTATATCCCAGGTGTTTTTCTCTTCGGTAGGTTTGCACACAAAAATATCTAAACCGCCAATTCCTTTATGGCCGTCGCTTGCAAAAAATAATTCACCACCTTTTCCAATAGAGGGGAAAAGTTCATTTCCTGAAGTATTATAGCTTGGGCCCATGTTCCTCGGAATAGAATCCCAGACCTTTGCCTTTTTGTTGTATGTAATGTACCACAAATCTCGTCCACCAAAAGATACATCGCCACCACTAGACTTCATGTCAGAGGCAAAAATTAGCTTCATTCCATCGGTTGTCAAACAAGGATGACCAACGGATTCTTTTTCATCTCGTTTTAAGTTAAGTTTGACTGGATCAGCAAATTGACCATCAACGATACTCACCTTCCAAATATCACATCCCAACATCATCTTATCTTTATTTGGACATCGAGTGAAATACATTGTTTTGAATTTTTTATCAAAACACAAGGAGCCTTCACTTTCGGAGGTGTTCACAATACCATCTTTATCTATTGAAACTACGTTGGTCGGGTCACCATTCTTATCGAACTCCGCAACATAAAGATCCATATATTTCTCACCCGTTATAGGATCCCTACCAATACCTGAGCTTTCCTGTCTGCTTGACGAAAAATATACCTTCAAACCTTTCTTGTCTGCGAAAGCAGGTGACATATCGAACTCCTTTCTGTTTATTTTGGTCTCGCACTGAACCTCATAGTTTATTTCGGACTCCATCATGTCGTAGAACTTGTACTCTTCACATGATTTTAATGCTACTTCGACCTCGTCCGAACGGGCTCCGTCAGCTAATTTCTTAAATTCTGAATAACTTTTTTCAGCCTTTCCAAAATCACCCATCTTTCGCAAGGCTTCACCCTTCAAAAAATAGATGTTTGGGTTGATATCAAAATATTTTAGTTCTACACAAACATCTAGCCATTCATTTGCACTTTCATAACGTTCTAAAAGCCTGTACGATTCTGCAATTTTAAAGGCCATATCACCCTTTTGTTTTAGAGAGCCTTTCGAACCAAGCTTTGTGAAGGCTGCCTGACATTTATCGATGGCTTCAAAATATTTTCCGGATTCAAATGATGTGTATGCTTCTCTAACATATTTGGGCCCGGAGGATTGAGCCAATAGCGTCGATGTGAAAAGCAAAAATAAGAGTACTGTAAAAATCTTGTTCATAGGTTAATAGTCGTTATTCCTATCGGAAAAGCAAAAATAAAGAAAAATTATCATTATTTACAATAATCCCGGAATCGCTTCAGGGCCAATTTAAAATATTCAGGTAACTCCTCTGAAAATAGTAGATCTTCACCGGTTTCGGGGTGGACAAAACCCAACGATTGCGCGTGAAGTGCCTGACCTTTAAATAGTTGGAAATTGTTTTCTATAAACTTTTGATACTTTGCCGTTTTCAAACCTTTTAACACTTTATTACCTCCATATTCCATATCGTTGAACAAAGGATGCCCAATCCATTTAAAATGTGCACGAATTTGGTGTGTTCGCCCCGTTTCTAACCTACACTCAACGAGGGTCACATATCCGAATCTTTCAACGACCTTAAAATGTGTTACTGCATGCTTGCCTTCATCACCATCCGGATATACAGCCATTACTTTTCTATTTTTTTTTGAACGAGCTATATTTCCAACAATCGTACCGTCATGTTCAACATCTCCCCATACCAATGCAAAGTATTTCCTTGACGTGGTCTTATCATAGAATTGTTTGGCAAGCTTTGTCAATGCTCGCTCTGTTTTTGCAACGACCAGAAGACCTGACGTGTTTTTATCAATCCTGTGTACCAAACCAGGACGCCCAGAATAATCAGAAGGAAGCTCTGGAAGTTGATCAAAGTGATGCAATAATGCATTAACTAAGGTTCCATCGTGATTTCCATGGCCGGGATGAACAACCATTCCCGCATCTTTATTTACAATGACAAAATTATCGTCTTCATGAAGAATGTTGATGGGAATATCTTGAGGCTTCAGCTCAAAATTTCTAACAGGATATGGCAGCACCATTGTTACCAAATCACCAGGCTTAACGCGGTAATTCTGTTTTACTTTTTCACCATTGACCAAAATATTTCCTTCCCTTGCAGCAATTTGGATTTTATTACGAGAGGTATTTGCCAATCGTTCACCTAAAAATTTGTCTATCCTAATCTGTTCTTGGCGAGGATCTGCCTGAAACCTATAGTGCTCGTACAAATCCTCCTGTTCTGACTCTATGGATTCATCTTCGGTCACAGCTTGATTACTTTATATCGTTTTTCAGAGAATTGAGGGACTGAAATAAAATAGATGCCAGAATCCATCGTTTGAAGATCAAATGAATCCTGCCTTGTTCTCATCAAAACTCTGCCTGCTGCATCAAGAAGCAATTTTTCATTCGAGGATCCTCCGGCATTCTTTATAAATACCTCATCGCGCACAGGGTTGGGAAATATCACAATTTGCATACTTTCAGTTTCTGGTTCAATAAGCCCTAGAGAAGCATCCATCTGAGTTGAGAATATCGGTCGGGCCATCGCGCTTCCTGAAAAAGGAGAAACCAACCAAGAAACACCCCCGTTAACACTGTAAAAAATCTCATCAGATTGATCAATATTTCTATCAAAACCAAGATTAAGACGCTCAGGATCAAGTTGTCTCCAGCCAATGAAAAAAGAATTACCAACAGGGACCTTCATTGTATCGATAAAATAGTAATTCAAGTATTGGTTATTACCTTGACTGTAGGTCGGATTCCGAGGATTGAAAACATCGTCTTCATATAAAACATCTCCTGGTTCTCCATTTTCATCGTCCCATACGGTTAGTAGAAAAAGCTTATTTGAAACATCGTTCACTGACGGTACAAAACATAATTTTACCCCAATAAGGCTGTCAGGCTGATATGCTTCAAAATGAATGGCAAGTCGAGCCTGAACTCCGGTAGGGCCAAAAGCCGCCTCAGCAGAACCATCATCATAGCTATAAAAATTATAAAACCCTTGAGTGAATGCAGTTGAATCATTAGGTTGATAGTTGGGATATTGCGCGGAAGCATTCAATCTAACGTCAAATTCCTCATAGACTCCTAATAAATCTCTCGGGAATTCGTAACCTGACTTCAGGTCATGGTATGAGGTAGCAAAATCCAACGCAGCATAATTAATTTGTTGCTCTGCCAGGGTAAAACCTTGGAGTATAAAATTGCCTTCGCTGATACCATTGTATGCAATATCTATCGCTCCATCCTGGTAGTTTTCAGGACCACTGCTTCCATTAAAAACAACAACCTCCATAGCTGCGCTCATTTTGTTATCGATAGATTCTCGATAGTGATCCCACGGCACAGAGGTATACTCATTTAACAAAGAGTTCACAGGATAAACAAAGGAAAAGTCCTTGAAAACAGTATCTATATATGCAGGTGGGGTTGCTTCTCTAAGATAAACCATATCTAGATGAAAATGATCCAAAGACCCTGAAAGACCACCATAATTTCTAAACCGAAATTGAAAAGCATCTGTGAAATAATTATTCCCCATGAGCGGAAGGTGTACAACACGAAAAGGCGCAACACTTCTTCCTGTGTCACCCCATATTCTATTCCACTGATTATTGGCCGAATCATAAAATTCTAGGAGAAGAGAATCGGTAGATTCCGGTTCATCACCAAATCCTTGAGGCTGATAAATAAAAGACATGTAAATAGAGTCAGTAGGACTCATATCTGATAAATTAATAGGTTTAGAGGTCAAAGCATCAGCGTAACCTGAAGAGGTTGTTCCTATTGCATAAGGGTAACCATATTCATCAAGACCGTCAAAGGTCATCACCCCTAAAGTTCGAGGATGGTCGCCATATCTATAATTATGATATGCATAATTATCAACCCACAAAAGATTTGGATCTGATACAGGTAAGAAAAACTGACGTGCTGAGTCCTGAAAAAATGGAGGATTCTGAATCCAAACCGTATCGGATTCATCTCCCGGGCTTAAGGTATCGTAAATATAATACGGTGGATATAAATCAACAGGTTCATAATCGACAGGGTAAGATGAAAAATCAGCAATATTGATTGCTTGAGAATCAAAAATGGTATCTGTAAAAGTTCCTTCAGCAGGATCGAAATACCTATGAAACGTAACCTGATTTGTGAAGAGTAAATCATTGGCTATAGGTAAGGCTGTTGACTGATCAATCAAGTAATAATATAACTCACTTGTTGCTAGTGAGCTAGAAAAATCGGGACTATACTGTTGTATTTTATTGGTTGTAAAATCATCAAAAAAAGGAAGCCCTAAAGTATCTGTTGAATAAATAAAAGAACTATCGATGGTTCCTACCTTTAGCTGTGGTAGAACGCTTTGATCATGATTTTGGGTCAACGGCCCAAGTTCAATTTGTCCACTAACTATATTTAGTAGCCAAAATGGAGCTAGGATGAAAAGACAACGGAATGTATTCATTCGAAAGAGTTTTCTGACGCTGTATTTCCAGCATTTATTAGAACAGTAATGTGTTTGGACCTCTCAAGTAATTTATTTTCAAAATACTCTGGTGATTGACCAAAAACAATTGCATTTAAAGTGTCTGATTTGGTTTCGCAGTCATTACAAATTGTAGAATATGATTGAAACCCAGAGCTCGCCAACAAATTGATTGCATCTGAATAATTCATCCCGACAAGATTCGGGAGCTCAAGTCGCACACCTATTTCATTGCGACCAACAACAAGCGTAATTTCGGAACCTTTTAATATTCTAGTTCCCGATGAGATCGTCAAGCCATCATATTTTTGTTCAAGCACAGAGCCATCCGCCTCAGTAGTGGGCTCATATTCTATATTATATTTAAATCCTCTACGTATCAATTTATCCTTGGCAAACTCGACCTCTTCAAACAAAAGGTCCGGCATTTCGGTGAGCTCTCTTTTCTTCGAAAGCCTTAGACCAATAACACGATCTGATTTAACATAAACTTTCGATACGGTTGTGGGCTGAATCATTTGCTCTTTCACAATACCATTTGGCTGATTCGGGTCGTATATGCTGTCAAGTATTTCATAACTGAGCCCCAATTCTTCCAATTCCATCTTTGCATCGACGGCAGACAAGCCCAGAAGATTGGGTACGGCGACCTCTTCACCATGATTCGTAAATACATCGAGATAGCGCATTGTCCCGTAGAGAATACCCCCATAGAGGAAAAAAAGAAAAAATATGCTGAATAAGAAAGTACGAGACCAAAAAAACTGCTTGATCACAGTGAATATCCTAGTTTTAAATATGGGCGTGGGCTTGTTTTTCACACTGTAAATATAGAGTCTTTTGGAAAATTAGAAATTCGGCGTCAAGGAATGAGTCGTAAAGAAATCTTCAATATATTCTACAGCCTCTTCTGGCGAATCGACCAAACAAAATAAATCTAAATCTTCCAGAGAAATATTTCGCTCCGCATCGAGCATTGTCTTTTTAATCCAATCTGTCATTCCCGACCAATATTCTTTTCCTACAAGAACGACAGGTCGCCTCGCAATTTTCTTTGTTTGAATTAGTGTAAGTGCCTCGAATAGCTCATCAAGAGTTCCAAACCCTCCTGGGAGTGCAACAAAGGCTTGAGAATACTTCACAAAAATGACCTTTCTAACAAAAAAATAATCAAATTCTAGATTGTGAGCAGGATCAATATATAGGTTATGATTTTGCTCAAATGGTAAGTCAATATTTAAGCCCACTGACGGACCAACACCTTTTTGTGCGCCTCGATTCGCTGCTTCCATAATGCCAGGTCCGCCTCCTGAAATAATACCATATCCTCTCCTCGACAATTCCTCAGCCAAATCAACACCCAATTTGTAATGAGGATTTTCTTCTGGTGTCCTAGCAGAACCAAAAATCGAAACACAAGGCCCTATTTTAGACATTCGGTCAAACCCTTCAACAAACTCTGACATGATTTTAAATATCGACCAACTATCGTTACTTTTAATATCATTCCAATCTTTTCTACTATTTCCCATGTTTTGTTGATTTTACATTAAATGTAATAACGTAGAAAACTAGGATATATTCTCTAAATTAGAAGCATGAGGCTGATTTTATTTTTGCCACTCTTAGCTTTGGCTACTCAGGTTGTGGCCCAAGAGGTCCATGACACTTCGGATACTGAATTTTCAATACAGAAATTTACTTGGTCCACGGCCAGCGTAGGTGCAGTAAGTGCGGGGAGTCTCTATGGTCTCGGAAAACTATGGTATGGTCAACAAAGCCAAATATCCTTTCACCTCTTCAATGATGCTAAAAACTGGATGCAAATGGATAAACTAGGCCACACTTTTTCATGCTATCATGTAACTCGAGGGCTAGATGCTCTCTTTTCATGGACAGGTCTAAAAAAGAAGAAAAGTATTTTATTGGCAGCAGGTATTGGGCTTACCTATTTTACAGGGATCGAGGTTCTCGATGGCTTCAGTGAATCTTGGGGGTTTTCGCTAAGCGATATGGGATTTAATGCTCTTGGGGTTGGAATGTATATTTTTCAAGAGCACTATTTAAAAGCACAAATTTTTAAACCAAAATTTTCATTTCATCAAACTCGTTTTGCAATTGAAAGACCAGAAGTTCTTGGGAGCAATTTCATCGAATCCGTCCTCAAGGATTACAATGGACAAACCTATTGGCTTAGCTTTTCTCCTAGACAAATGGGGCTGGATAAATGGCCTGATTGGATGATGCTCAGCTTTGGACATAGCATCAGAGGAAGGTTAAAGGGTGACGCGATGAACTACGGAGGAATTACGAGTCATCGAGAGTTTCTTTTTTCATTGGATGTTGACTTAAGCCGGCTCAACGTTAAATCAAAGTTTTTAAAGGGCTTACTTGAGTCATTGAACACCTTAAAAATACCCTTTCCAACATTAATTTACGCAAACGGAAAAATGAATGCTAGACCTATATACTTTTAGTCTTTAAGGCGATCTCATAAACCTGATTCCAATACTTTCCTGTTAACCAAAAGGAATTTGTACTTTTTCTGTAAGCAATTCCGTTAGGAACATTTGTTACTGATGCTTTTCTCAAAATTTCCTGCAGGTCAATATACCTTTCTGCAGCTCCTGTTTTGGGATCAATGACAACAATCTTTGACAGATTCATACGTGCATCATGCTGAAATCGCTGCTCACTCATCCATATATTCGCAAAAACTTTACCATTGACGTAGTCAAGCTCGTTTAAATTTGTGACCGGTCCTCGATCAGAGTGAACTTCGATTGTTTTTAATACTTCAAAATTATTTGGGTCACGAAATGTCAATTGATTGGTACCATTAGACATAATGACGTTTGTTCCGTCATTGCATAAGCCCCAGCCTTCACCTTGGTAATTGAGGGTGTCTAAAACATTTAGACCTTCCAAATCATAAACAAAACATTTCTCGTCTTGCCAAGAAATCTGATATATCTTTGAATCCAGTATGGTAATCCCCTCACCAAAAATCGGATTTGATTGTTTTACTTCGCGAATCGAACGACCTGTTGTTCGTTCAATTTCCGCTACCATTGTTGTATTCATTTGGCGCGGATTACCTGTTGACTCGAAAAGTTTATCCTTAAAAAATTCATACCCTTGAGTGAAATTATCGGGATTATGAGGATGGGTATCTAATAACTCAAACTCTTGCTCCTGAAGTGCATTTTTTGCATTTACAAACAGAAATCGTTCATCATTTTGAACAAGCTCATCAGATGAAAACCCACGCAGCTCAATTGAATAAGTCCCTAGATTGTAAAATTCTGTTTGGACTTTGAAAGTTAAAACTTGTGCATCTATCCACGATATTTCCCCTTCTGAATTCCATGATTTGACTGGATTGCCATTCACAGAGAGTTCAATTCGATCAATATTCTGGCCTACATTGGCATCGAATACAAATGGGTTTCCTTTTTGAACGGCCAAGTAGGTACTGGAGGATTCAAAACCAAAATCAATCAGATTCTCATTATCGGTTTGATTTTTTCCGATATATGGAAGGACAAATGCAATTACTAATACAATCGCCAGTACAATTGCGGCTATTTTTTTCATTTTATACCGTTTATTATGGTTTCAAGTTGATTGGCATCAATTTCGGAGTGCGCCGCATGATGTACACACTCCCCTTGATAAATAACCAAAATCTGGGGAGATTCATGTCTTACATTGAGATCAGTTGCTAAGGCATTTGATGTTTCCCTATTTTCAATAACATGCAGAAGCCAGAACTTTTCATTTGAATTCTTAAATATATTGGATCTTTCAAAACGCCTTAAAACCATTGCTGAAATCCCACACCTCGGACTATGCTTAAAAATAATATGAGGTGCATTATCTGTATAAATCCCGGCCAGAGTTTCTTTAAATGAGAGTGGAATCCAAGGCATTAAAGTGTGGATTTGAATTGTTCAAGAAAACGCAAATCATTTTCTGAATACATTCTTAAGTCATTGACCTTAAATTTCAGTTGTGCTATCCTCTCTACGCCCATTCCGAAGGCGAAACCTGAATACTTTTTTGAATCAATACCTGAGGCCTCCAATACATTTGGATCTACCATACCACAACCCAAAATTTCTAACCATCCTGAATATTTACAGACATTACAGCCTTTAGACTTACAAATTGTACAAGACACATCTACCTCAGCGCTAGGTTCTGTAAACGGGAAATAGCTTGGTCTTAAGCGTATTTTTGCTGAACTACCGAACACTTCCTGAGCGAAAAATAATAGTGTTTGCTTGAGATCCGCAAAGGAAACACCCTCGTCAATGTAAAGACCTTCTATTTGATGGAAAAAACAATGGGCTCTTGCTGAAATCGCCTCATTTCTATAAACACGGCCGGGAGATATCGTCCTGATTGGAGGTTGATTATTTTCCATAACACGAACCTGAACCGAACTTGTATGGGTCCTTAATGCGATTTCATTTTCTCCTTTTTTGATAAAAAAAGTATCCTGCATATCTCTAGCAGGATGTTCGGGCGGGAAATTTAAGGCTGAAAAATTATGCCAATCATCTTCAATTTCAGGCCCCTCTGAAATTGAAAAGCCAATTTTTTTGAAAACATCAATGATATCTCTTCGAACAATTGATAATGGATGATGACTTCCGAGCGGCAGTTTGGCGGCAGGCCGCGTCAAATCCTCTTTACTTTGATATGTTGATGTTCCTATAAGTTTTTTCTTTGCCTCGTCAAGCATGTGCTCGGCTTTTAGCTTTAATGCGTTGATCTGTTGGCCAATCTCTTTCTTTTGATCATTTGGAACCTCACGAAGCATCGTATACAGGCCCTTAATCTGACCTTTAGAACCTAAAAATTGAATTCTGAACTTTTCCGTGTCTTCAACGGCTTTAAATTCATAACCAGATAGCTCGTTTCCTATTTTTTGAATTTGTTCAATCATTCCTTCGCTTCTGTAACTTTTATATAGAGTTAAATGTAATATACAAAAGTACAACAAAAACATTTTTATATGCCCATGCGCTTCTCTTGTTTCTTAGGCTTACTTCTTCTGGCTTTGACCTCTTGCTACAAGTCGAAACCGACAAGCTTGCGCGTAGAAGTGAAAACCATTTCAGGTTCAGCCGTTTCAGGAGCAAGTGTGAAAGTAAAGGGAGTTCCGCCTGACAATACAGGCAACAATCTTTTACTAATTGACTATGAGGAAGCAACCAATGGAGACGGAATTGCGTTTTTCAACCTAGATGGAGTATACCAACCAGGACAGTCGGGTGTTGCTATTGTTGAGGTTAAAGCTCTAAAAACAGGTCTGGCGGCAGAAGAAATTGTTGAACTTAAAGAAGAAATTGACAACCGCGTTGAATTGGTACTTCAGTAACACTTTTGGAATTAAACCGTATAGATTAAAAAATATTTAGCTTAACTTTGAGCTCAGAACTAGAAAAATGAAAAAATTATTACCCATCAGTCTAACCCTTGCATTATTATTGATAGTGGGTTGTACGGATGACGACGATTCAATTATCAAAGTTTTTGTTCGTTCATCAACCAATCAATTGGTATATGGTGCAAAGGTTATTGTTATTGGTGACCAGCAATCGAACCCACCAACATTGGAATATGTGGATACGGCTTACACAAACAGTTCGGGTTTTACTACATTCATAATGGAAGACTATTTCGATTCAACCAACTCACCGATTGTACCTCCCGAAGTAAGTAAAACCACTGGATATTTCGATATCTTGGTGAAATCAAATGACAAAGAAGCATCGGGTTATACAAGGTGTAGAATAAAAACAACATCTGTTGAAACTATATACTTACCAAATTAAGGAAGCATGAAAATCAAGCACTATTTACTACCGCTCACGTTTATTATAATCACCATTGCAGGTATGACTTCTTGTAGAAAGAAGGCTGATACGATTGCGAACATATATGTTCGAGACGAAAGTAATGCCGTCGTTGAGGGTGCAATGGTTGTACTTTACGGAACAAATACGCAAAATCCGCCCGTCCAGTTGGTTGCAGTTTATGATACGGCATTTACAAATGCTGGTGGCCTAGCAACTTTCAATTATAATGACATCTATCAACTAGGGCAAGCGGGTGTTGCTGTTTTGGATATCAAAGCTCAGTTGTTGAACAAAGTAGGTCAAGGCATCATCAAAATAGAACCAGAACAAGTAAACGAAGAAACCGTTTTTATTCAACCTTAGGCACGAATCATACGGAGCTCAGCTTGAGCACTTTGAGCTTGTAATTCTGAAAATGAAACGTCGGTGCTTGCAAGTCCATTAAAGTCAAATTTATATTCACTGTACTCGTTTTGCGTGTAAGACGATAAAAATTCATAAACCGAATGCTCTGGATTTAGCTTTTGGATGATATTGAGAATCCTATTTATTTGAGATACGTCTATTTTTAAAGTGTACTCACTTTTAAGGTAACCTTTCACGATAGCGCCCTGCATGGTGATCCAATCATTCAAAGAGTTGAACTCTAGTTTTTTAATTTGAAATTTTGTCATAAAGCGTAAGTTTTAAACAAAACTATCTTAGTAGGTCGTAAACGATTTACGTTGTTAAGTTTGTTTTCAGCAATTGTTCTATTATGCTTAATTATAACGGCTTTTGGTTAAATTTGTACTTCATTAATGCGGATGTTGAAAGATCGAAAAGGCAAAGCTGATTTAGACCAAATGTCATTTATCGAGCACTTAGAGGAGCTCAGATGGCGACTGATTCGCTCTGCAATAGCTGTTATTCTCATTGGAATTGTCATCTGGACCTTCCAGGAGTGGATCATGAACAATGTCTTCATGTCCATGAAAAAAAAAGATTTCTTTTCGTTCCGGATCATGTGTGATTATTTGGGAACATGCGTTGAGGATATTCCCGTTCAACTACAAAGCATGACTGTCTCTGGTCAATTTGGCTATGCCTTAATGATGAGCTTTATGGGAGGGCTTGTCGTAGGTTTTCCTTTCATTTTTTATCAAATATGGGCTTTTCTTAAACCAGGACTGAAAGTTGGCGAAAAGAAAATGGCAAAAGGAATTGTATTCTATGTCAGCATGTTATTCTTCCTTGGGATTTCATTTGGTTATTTCGTGGTTGCACCGCTGAGTATTCAGTTCTTTGGGTCTTATCAAATCTCGAGCGAGATTAGAAATGATTTCACAATTAGCTCATATATGAGTATGATTCTTTCAACTGTATTTTATACAGGGCTCTTCTTTTTACTACCTGTTGTCACCTATCTGATGACCCGTATTGGGCTGCTCAACCCAGAGTTTTTAATCAAATACCGAAAACACGCTATTGTGGGAATATTGATTCTTTCAGCAATCATCACCCCCCCCGATATCATTTCACAGGTCATTGTCTCAATTCCTATTTTTATTTTATATGAAATAGGGATTTTGATCTCAAAAAGAGTGGCAAAATCTTCAGAGGATGAATAAAACAAATCGAATTTCGATTGTTTTTATCGTTACGCTCTTTTCATTTATAGGATTTGGGCAGCAACAACTTATCAAAGGCCGTATTATAGATTTAAAATCAAAAGCGGTATTGCCATTTGCGGTGGTAAAAGCAATTCCCTCGAAAACAGCAACACTTTCAGACTCGGCAGGTCGTTTCAGAATTATGCCAAAGGGAAACGATGATACGTTAGAAGTCTCTGCTACAGGTTATCAAAAAGTGAAAATTGACCGTTCAACATTTGAGAAAAATATCAAAAGCGAAAATGGTGAGTTTACAATTTACTTGAAAAGTATTTTTATCGACTTTAAAGAGGTTACGGTTCGTGCTCCGGACGAGCTTCCTTCAACAGTTTTACACAGAAACCTCATTGCCAACAAGCATAAGAATGATAAGAAGAAGCTGGACAGCTACGCCTACAAATTATATACAAAAATTCAATTTGACTTAAATAATATTGGGAACGACATCGCAGAAAATAAACGTATTAAAAAGTTGAATGTGCTTCTCAATTACTTAGATTCCACGCAAACCGGAAATAAATACCTACCCCTCATCCTAAATGAAACCATTTCGCGTTTTTACTTCAAGAACAAACCCCGAGCAAGAAAAGAAATTATTGAGGCGACAAGAACGACCGGAGTCGAAAACCTAGAATTAAATACCTTTTTGGGAGACATGTATCTTGACCTCAATATCTACGATAATATTTATACCATTTTCGGTAAATCCTTTATCAGTCCAATCGCAAATAATTCTAGATTTTTCTATAAATACTATCTAGAAGACTCAAGCTTTATAGACCAGCACTGGTGCTACAATTTAAAGTTTATTCCAAAGCGAAAAGGAACGCTTACATTTTCAGGTTCAATGTGGATCCATGATACAACTTTTGCGGTTAAAAAATTCAGTGCAAATGTATCACCCGATGTAAATTTAAATTTCGTGAATGACTTCTATTTTGTGCATGAATTCGAACAAGTAAATCAATCCACATGGATGCTGAGTAAAGAAAAGCTCATTGCAGATATTCAGCTAGCAAAGGGAGGTAAGCTCAGTGGTTTCTTTGCAAGGAAGTCGAGCCAGCGAAGTGAATTTACTGTCAATCAAGAACGAGAGAAAAAATTTTATAATTCAAACAGCACCGTAGAAGTTACTGAAGATGCAAAGCAGAAATCAAAAGAAGAATGGATGATGCTCAGACCTCTCAAACTTTCTGAACAAGAGGAGGGCATTGGCGATATGATTGATTCTCTCAATACGAATCCTTATTTCAAAAGACTTAAAAATATCACCTACCTAGCGGCAAGCGGCTTCTATCAAATAGGAAAAGTAGAACTGGGAGATCTCTATTCATTGGCAAGTACAAATCCTGTTGAAAAGTTCAGAACAGCACTCTCAATAAGAACCTCAAATGCGTTTTCCAAAAGAATAGAATTCGGAATCAAGGGGGCCTATGGATTTGGTGATAAAGTATGGAAATATGGAACCACATTTCGCGCAAACATCAGTCCAAAAAAAAGAGGAATCCTCTCCCTATATTATAATTATGACATTGAACAAATTGGATTATCACCCTACGCAATTGGTGTTGGAAATACCTTTGCTACACTTTTTAGCACAGCCCCTTTTGACAAACTTATATTTCTAAAAAAAGCAGGTGCAAGCATGGAGAAAGATTTCGGTAAAGACATTGTTTTCTTTATCGGTGGTGAATGGAAAGAGTTCAATCCTTTAGGCGTAGCCAATTTCTTAAGGCCCAATGCCAATGAAGGACTTGATACAATTAATCAAATTACGACGACTGAGTTTAAAACCATCATAAGGTGGGCTAAAGACGAAGAGTTCATCTCGGGTTCTTTCGACCGCACGAGCATTCGTTCAAAGTTTCCTGCTATTTCTGTTCAAGCCATCTTTGGTATCAAAGATCTATTCGGAAGTGAATATAATTATCAAAAAATAGAGCTCAATCTGGAGCATAGAACACAAATTGGGATTCTTGGACGTATCGAATACGGTGCCAACATTGGGGCGATATTTGGAAATGTAGCATACCCACTGCTGCATGCCATTCCCGGGAATCAATCACTTTGGCTAATGACATCAGCCTTTAACAAATTAAATTTCTTAGAATTTGTCTGTGACCGGTATACAGGATTTTATTTAGAAAATCATTGGGATGGCTTTTTTATGAACAAACTACCACTTGTTAAAAAATTGAAAATGAGACTGGTAACTTCAGGAAGATTGGCATATGGCGCATTGAGTCAAAGGCACGAGGTCAATATGTTGTTTCCCGACTTTATCAAAGAATTTAATCGGATACCGTACGCAGAGTCGACCATTGGAATAGAAAATTTATTTAGATTTTTCAGATTGGATCTAGTATGGAGAATGACCTACTTGGATGAAAACACACATCCTCTAGGAATTCGCGCAAGATTTACGCTCAATTTTTAGTACATTGATTACATGAAACTCTACACAAATAATATCCAAAAAAGCTACAAGGGGAAAAAAGTCGTTGACGGTGTCTCTATTGAGGTTAATCAGGGAGAAATCGTGGGGTTATTGGGGCCAAATGGAGCAGGAAAAACAACATCATTCTATATGATTGTTGGCTTGGTCCGACCCGATATCGGGAGGGTCTACCTAGATGACTCGGAAATCACGAAGCTCCCGATGTATAAAAGGGCCCAAATGGGAATTGGATATCTCCCCCAAGAAATTTCAGTTTTTCGAAAACTGAGTGTCGAAGATAATATTATGGCGATTTTAGAAATGACTGAAAAATCACCGAGTGAAAGAAAACAACGACTGGAAGAGCTTCTTGACGAATTTAACCTAAATGATTTTAGAAAGACTTTGGGGAACCGACTTTCAGGAGGAGAAAAAAGAAGGACTGAAATTGCACGCGCTTTGGCTACAGACCCGAAATTTGTACTCTTAGATGAGCCCTTTGCGGGGGTTGACCCCATTGCTGTCGAAGATATTCAAAGTATTGTTTCGGACTTAAAAAAGAAAAATATTGGGATTCTAATTACCGATCACAATGTTCAAGAAACACTTTCTATAACAGATCGAACCTATCTATTATTCGAGGGAAGTATTTTGAAATCTGGAACTGCTGAAGATTTAGCATCAGACGAACAGGTAAGACGGGTTTACCTAGGACGTAATTTTGAACTAAAGAAAAAAGTTATTTAACGTATCAAGTTTACGAAACCTTTTATCAATTTAGACTCAATAGGATTCGCACAAGATTTATACTTCAACTTATAGATGTATGTCCCATCTTGGCAACGCTTACCTTTGAATGTACCGTCCCAACCATTTGCATATTCTTGACTATTATAGATAAGTTCACCCCATTGACTGTAAATACTTAAATCCCATTCATGAATTTCAAAATCAGTAATAGGTGTAAAAATATCATTCAGCCCGTCTTCATCAGGAATGAAGGTATTTGGTATGTATATGGTAAATGGCTCTACAAATACCTCCGCACGAATTGAGTCGGCACAACCAAATTCATTGTAGGCTATTTGCATAGGGTAATCGGAACCAGATTGCGTATAATAATGAGTAAAATCTGATTCATTTGTCATGTATTGGCCTTGATCAAAATAATAGGCATAAGAACTTGCTCCAATAGATTGATTGATGAATAGAACCTCATTGTCACACACGTCTATCCGATTTGGATTTACAGTAAATCCAGCTGTTGGAGATGGGTATACATTGACTAAGTCTTGCTGTAAAAGATAGAGTGTGTCTAAACAGCCCTCCAAAGAAATTAATGTCAAACCGACACTGTAATCACCAATCGCACTATAAGGGTATGAAGGGCTAATCTGGTTTGAGGAGCCTCCATCTCCAAATTCCCAGGTATAAATCACCTCCCCTTCTACCTGACTCAAATTAATAAATTGAGCCGCGTCAGGAGCGCATAAGACCCCGTCTACAACTCCAAAATCGATGGAAGGTTCGGGAAAAACATAAAGCAAAGATTCAATAGAGTCAACACATATATCATGAATCCCCGTGAGGGTTATCGAGTGAAATCCTGGATTTGAAAATTGGATCCCTGACACAGACAGCTCACTAGAATTCTGAAGTGAGGCGTTGGGGCCGAAATCCCAAACAAAAGATGCATCCTCAGGACCACTAACCGTTGCTTGGAAATCATAAAGCCCATCTGTGATGCAAAGCGAATCACTGTGATCCATCTCCATCAATAATTCTTCCTTTACCTCTATCACTGCCTCTGCCGTATCGATACAATTCGGTGAATTTGCACCAGTAAGCTGAACCGTATAAGTACCCGGGCCCGGAAAAGAGTAACTTGGGTTGTTCAAGTTACTTTGGTCATCAATAGTAGATTCATCTCCAAAGTCCCATTGAATGCTTATCACATTCAAAAGTGTGCTTTGAAAGTCAATTGTTAAACCCAAACAGGTAAGGTCATCAGGTAAATCAATACTCACCGCTGGTTCATCAAAAATATAAATCGAATCCTCGAAAGTTGTAGCGCATTCCCCATCATTACCAGACAATGAAATCGTATGAAATCCAGGATTAGAAAAGCTCACCAAGGGCACATTTGTACCTGTCCAATTTTCAATACTTGCATCTGAACCAAAAGACCATTCAAAGCTCGCATTTTCATTGCTTGAAAGTAAATTAAAATCAAAAGCATTACCCGTTATGCAAATTGAATCCTCTGTCGTCCAACCCACTGAAAATGGATTTCCTACGGTAATAGACATATATGCTGTATCGGTACATGTCATTCCTGGATTCACTATTAAAGTTGCCAAATAATCTCCTGGACCGGGATAAGTATATGTTGGTTGAAAAGTTGTACTTACATCATTAGATTGCTCGAAAACACCAAAATCCCAGGCGTAAGAGGACCCTCCGTAAGAGTTGTTTTCAAACTGCACAGTCAATCCCTGACAATAAGAAACAAAAGTCGAAAGTTCCTCCTGTAATGGAAGTATTGCCTGCATGGTTATATTACAATCCATGACCTTAAAGAGAAAATCGCGAATCGTCTCACCAATGAGTACCCCATTTCTAAATTCTTGAACACGAACTCCCACCACAAACAAACCCATCAGATTCGGGTTCACGAGCAATACGCCGTTGGCATCTATTTGAGTTGAAGATCCAGGCCCCAAAGGATCTTGTTCAGCAAATCCGCCACTCCATTGAATTGGAAAATAAGGAGGAGCCGGGGCAATAGGTGCAGGGTCGAAAGAGCTCCCTCCTGAGAATGGGGTCGCCATGGAGTAGACCAGTTGATCTCCATCAGGGTCAGTTGCAACGTGGTCAAAAACGATTTGTTCGTTGTTACAAAGTAAAAAGGGAGGGTAGTTTGTAAATCGAGGACTACTATTATCCGTGAAACCTGTTTCAATTCCCGGAACATGTGTTGTTAAAGTGAGCCCCGTATCATCAGGATTAATGATATTCACGATTTCAGGTCCTCTACAACATCGCTGGTAACTAACATCATATCCACCTTGAATCGGAGGTAGATTCAACACTGTTTCATAAATCGCACGCTCTACACATATTCCACTCGGTGCAGTTGCGCAAGGATTATCAAAGTCTAGTGGAATAAAAACGCTTCCTGTAAATGGAACCTGAATGGTCTGATAGGGACTGCCATTTGCAACATAGACAGACAGCATCAAGGGGTTGTCGAACTCTGCTCCATCTGAGGCACAATCTCGGTACAGGGTAAGAACAAATTTATAATTGTTATTGCCCAAATAATCATAATAGATGTCACCGCCTATGATGTGCGAGGCATTTGCACATAGGGAGTGAATGAAAAATAAGAAATAGACAATGTATCTCATTAAGAGTAAGACGTTAAAAAAAATTATTTGTTGTCTATACCGACCTCCTGAAGGTGGTCAATATCCCGAATATCATATTTATATTCATAATGAAACGTATTTGCAAATTTTGAGCCATTTATCACTTTTCCCTCTCCTTGGTTTTCAAATTCTAGCTCGGTTTGAAAAATTTTACGGGCAATTTGGCCATAATAATCACTCTTAGTAGGATGAGATGGATAGCATAAATTATAAATACCTGGACATGGATTTTCAAGCAATAGATTGAGGGCCTTTAGGATGTCCTTTCTGTGAATCAAATTAACTGGCGCATTACCGCTTGGATTGATTTTCTTTTTTAGGAAATAACGAGCAGGGTGGCGATCATTTCCAATTAGCCCTGCCAGTCTAAGTATGGTAGCATTGTTTGGAAAATTCATCTGGATTTTTCGTTCGGCAAGCACGACAGGATGAACTTTTTTCAATACGCCATCTTCATTAACAGTACCACTATGATCTTCATACACCCCTGTAGAACTTGTGAATATAAAATGCCCCACTGAAGGAAATTGTCTACAAATGGAATCTATCGTATGTGCGTAGTCTACCATCTGAGTTGGTGGGAGCATGACGATAATATCGTTAACTTTTTGAGGAGGTGGGAACTCAAATTCTATAGCTCCGGATTGGATATGAAAAAATATTTTTCGGTATTCTATGTTTGGATGAGATTTTTGCGGTATCGGTCTGCGAGAGGCAACAATAATTTTATGTTTTGATGAGACCAATTCTTCAACAAATGCATTCCCTAGCCAACCAGCTCCAAATATTAAAATAGTTTTCATTGCAACAAAAGTAGAGAAGTCCATTCAATGAATCTAATATGCTAATATTAAATCTCTCATGAATAAGGATAAATCACAGGAGATTCGTATGAAAATAATAGTTGATGTTTGTTACCTTTGCTTAAAATTTGAAACTATGTACGACGTCATTGTTATTGGATCTGGACCTGGAGGCTATGTCGCAGCGATTAGAAGCGCACAGCTCGGAATGAAAACCGCACTCGTTGAGAAATATGCCACACTTGGAGGAACTTGCTTAAATGTTGGGTGCATTCCTTCGAAAGCATTATTAGATTCATCTGAGCACTTTCACAATGCCACACATACTTTCGAAAAACATGGTATTGAAGTCGAAAATCCGAAAGTAAATCTCAAACAGATGATGGATCGTAAGGATGAGGTCATTAGTCAAACCTGTGACGGAGTTAAATTCCTTATGGATAAAAATAAAATCGATGTAATACATGGTATTGGAACTTTCCTGAATAATAAGACGATTGAGGTGCTGTCTGATGAAAAAAAGAAAACTAAAATTGAGGGAAAAAATATCATCATCGCAACTGGATCTAAACCAAATTATTTCCCCGGAATGGAACCGGATAAAAAAAGAATCATCACAAGCACTGAGGCCCTAAAAATGAAAGAGATACCCGGAAAGCTTTTGGTCATTGGAGCTGGTGTTATTGGATTGGAACTTGGATCCGTATACAAAAGACTTGGTAGTCAAGTGGAGGTTATCGAGTTTGCAAAACAAATTTTACCCACAATGGATATCAGCATAGGGAAAGATTTTGCGAAAATTCTTAAAAAAGATGGATTTAAATTCCACATGGAACATCGCGTTCAATCTGTCAAAAACAATGGTAAAAAAGTACTTGTTAAGGCATTAAATAAGAAAGGAATAGAGGTTGAAATCGAGGGGGATTATTGTCTAGTGGCCGTTGGAAGAAAACCGTTTACTGAAGGACTCAACCTAAATGGAGCCGGGGTTGAGGCGAATGATCGAGGACAAATCATTGTAAACGAAGATCTTCAAACCAATGTACCAAATATATATGCAATTGGAGATGTCGTCCGTGGCGCGATGCTCGCTCATAAAGCTGAAGAAGAAGGAGTCTATGTAGCGGAATTTATTTCAGGACAAAAACCCCATATCAATCATAATTTAATTCCTGGAGTTGTATATACTTGGCCTGAAATTGCGGCAGTAGGCAAAACAGAGCAAGAACTTATTGAAGATAATATTGAATTCAAATCTGGGTCATTCCCAATAAGGGCATTAGGTAGAGCTCGAGCAAGTATGGACATCAATGGGATGATCAAAATATTAGCGGACAAAACTACAGACGAAATACTTGGTGTCCACATGATTGCACCCAGGGCTGCAGACCTAATTATGGAGGCTGTAACTGCAATGGAATACAGAGCATCTGCCGAAGACCTCGCGAGAATTTGTCACCCTCATCCGACATATACCGAGGCTATAAAAGAAGCTGCATTATCTGCCACTGAGAATAGACCTTTACATATTTAATAAATTACATAGACCAGAGCTTCCAGCTTTTCAAAGCTTGTTGATGAAGCATGCTCTTCCCATTTAAAACGATACTTCCCTGCTCCGCCGATTTTTGCAAAAAAAGAGTCTCTTCAGGATTGTAAATCAAGTCAATTACCAAATGATGATTTGTTAAATAGTGATGAGGAAAAGTAATGGTCTTGTTCACATGAGGATACATTCCTACAGGCGTACAATTCACAATTAGCTTACAAGAATCAATCATATTTTTATTAATCTCTCCATATCCAAAGGTTTTGGTTCCTCCTGGATTTCTAGAAATATAAAATACCTCTAAGCCTATTTTTTCTAATATATATGCCACAGCCTTTGCAGCTCCTCCGGTTCCTAAAATTAAGGCCCTATGGTGATGGGATGTCAAAAAAGGCTTGATACTCTGATGAAAGCCGAAAGCATCGGTATTATATCCCACTGTTCTTCCGGACTCGTTCACTTTAATTGTGTTGACTGCACCTATCATTAATGCCTCATCATCTATATCGTCTAGTAATGGCATAACCTGCTCTTTGTATGGTACTGTAACATTTAAACCGCGATATACGGTTATTTTCTCCTTTAAAAAAGCAGTCAAATTTTTACTAGAATCGAGCTCGATTAAATCATATTCAGCAGATAAATTCTTTTCTTCAAATAATTGAGTAAAAAAGTCTTTCGAAAACGAATGCGCTAAGTTCTTGCCAAGAAGACCGTATTTATTTAATGACACATGCAAAAATACAACTATTTCAACGGTTTTCTTTTCTTTACTTCTCAAGTCACTTACCTTTGTAATATGCACGGAGAAGTAATTAAGTCAACAGGTAAATGGTACAAAGTGCTCCTTGAAGACGGTCAAACAATTCAAGCATCAATAAAGGGAAAGCTTAGGCTTGAAGGATTAAAAACAACCAACCCTATTGCTGCAGGTGACGTTGTTGACATTAAAGCCATCGATGCATCGGGAGAGACAATTTACACCATCCGAGGTATAGAGAAACGTAAAAATTATTTGGTTCGAAAATCTACGAACCTCAGTAAGCAAATGCAGATTATTGCAGCAAACGTTGATCGTGTATATCTTGTGGTAACACTTAAATCACCTGAAACACAAATCGCTTTTATAGATCGCTTCTTAGTTGCAGCAGAGTCTTTTCGTATACCTACGACAATTTTATTTAACAAAATAGATTTATACAGTGACGATGATCTTGCACTTATGGAATACCTAACTGAGGTCTATGAACCCTTGGGTTATCCGTGTAAATCCATTGTTGCAGAAAAAAAATCTAGTATCGCATTCTTGAAAGAAGAAATAAAAGATAAAAAAGTAATGATCTCCGGAAATAGTGGTGTTGGAAAAACCACACTTGTGAATTCTTTAGATGCAAGTTTATCGCTGAGAGTAGGTGAAATATCACATGCACATGCTCAGGGTAGACATACAACAACCTTTTCTGAGATGCATGCACTTGAAAGTGGCGGATTCATAATTGATACACCCGGAATACGGGCCTTCGGCCTTGTTGATTTGGAAAAAGAACACTACGCACATTATTTCCCAGAAATGCGGGCCCTACTCGGACAGTGTAAGTTTCACAATTGCAGGCATTTGGAAGAACCGAAATGTGCGATCAAAACTGCCTTAGACAATGAGGAAATTGCTACCTCAAGATACATGACCTACATGCAGCTAATGTCTGAAGATACTGGAGAAAGTTATCGACGAAATGATTTCAAATGAGGTTAGTAATTCAAAGAGTTTTGGAGGCTCAAGTGAGCATTGATGGCAAGATGTATGCCAAAATAAAACAAGGGCTACTCATTTTTATCGGAATAGAAGATTCAGATTCAAGCAATGACATTGATTACCTCGCCAGTAAGGTATGTAACCTTCGTATCTTTTCCGATCTTGATGGGAAAATGAATCTTAACCTCCGAGATACGGGAGGAGAAATACTTGTTATTAGCCAGTTTACGCTTCATGCCAAAACAAAAAAAGGAAATCGACCGAGCTTTATAAGGGCAGCTAAACCAGAATATGCCATTCCAATTTATAATGGCTTTTGCACTGAATTAGAAACCTTACTCCAAAAGCAAATTCAAACTGGTGAATTCGGTGCCGAAATGAAAGTTAATTTAGTCAATGATGGTCCGGTAACCATACTTATGGATTCAAAACATAAGCAATAAAAGACTTTTCTTACATTTGAACTATGGATTTCCTCACCGATTCTTCTATTGATGATTTACTGTCGAAGCAAAAAAATTTCTTTGCGAGCAATCAAACAAAATCTATTTCTTTTAGAAAAAATGCCCTTCAGAAGCTATTAAAAGCATGTTTGAAATACGAGAAGGAAATTTTAATCGCGCTTCATAAAGACCTAAGAAAGTCTTCAGAAGAAGCCTTTTTAACGGAATTCAGCTTTGTTGTTAACGAAATAAAGCTGCACATGAAAAACCTTTATAAATGGAGCGCTCCTCGAAGAGTTTCAACACCATTGGTATTGATGCCATCGAGAAGCCAAATTTATTACGAACCACTCGGTGTTAGTTTGGTCATCGCACCATGGAATTATCCTTTTTTACTCTTATTCTCACCATTGATTGGAGTATTGTCCTCAGGGTGTTGTGCAGTACTAAAGCCATCTCCAGATAGTAAGTATACCGCTGAAATTATGGAAAAAATAATAAAAGAGACCTTTGACGAGGGACATATTGCAATCGTTCATGGAGAAAAAAAAGAAAATCAAATCCTATTTAAAAAACGTTTTGATCATATTTTTTTTACCGGCGGAAGTGAGCTTGGCAAAATTGTTATGCGTGCAGCCGCTGAATTTTTGACACCAGTTACTCTAGAGCTTGGCGGAAAGTCTCCCTGCATCGTTGATGAAAGTGCCGACTTAAAGGTTACAGCCAAAAGAATCGCCTGGTCAAAAACGATAAACGCTGGTCAAACTTGTATTGCGCCAGACTATGTATTGGTTGCAAATGATTTAAAGGAGCAGCTTATGTTCCATATCAATGAAGAATGGACTAAAATGTACGGTGGGGATGTATTAGGTAGTGAAATGTATCCTAAAATCATACACCAAGGACATTACAATCGACTTTTGGGCCTCATCGATTCAGATAAAATAAAATATGGCGGCGATAAAAATGACGAAACCCTGCAGATTGCTCCCACGATTCTGGACAGAGTAACCTTGGACGATGCTGTAATGAAAGAGGAGATTTTCGGGCCAATCTTACCCGTTATAGGTATAAAGTCTATGGAAGAAGCTAATCATATTATTCAAGAGTTTGAGAAGCCGCTGGCCTTATATTACTTCGGAAATTCAAATAAAGCTAAAAACATACTAAATAAAACTAGTTCTGGCGGCGCATGTATTAATGATGCCATAATGCATATTGCCAATCCTAATCTGCCTTTTGGAGGGGTTGGTCAAAGCGGACATGGCGCCTATCATGGTCACGATAGCTTTCTATGCTTCACTCACAAGAAAGCAGTGGCTACAACACCCACATGGATTGATTTACCATTTAAGTATGTGCCTTTTAAAGGCTTCAAGTGGCTCAAAAAGTTTTTAACATAAAAAAGAGGCTTTAAAGCCTCTTTTTATAAAATCTATGGTGACAAAAATTAGACCTTCGTTACGTTAACAGCATTAAGCCCTCTATTTCCCTGTTCTACCTCAAACTCAACTGCATCGTCTTCCTGAATATTATCTACCAATCCGGTTTTGTGAACGAATACATCCTCTTTTGATTCCTCATCAACGATAAAGCCAAAGCCTTTCTCATTATTGAAAAATTTTACCACTCCTTTTTTCATTGTACTTGTATTAGTTGTTATTTAATCTTTAGTCTCCTGTCTATTTTGTGCTTTTTGATCCATTTCTTCTTTCGTCATTGTTTTATTTTCTGGCGCACTATCCCAATCTATCTCGCTACCTCCAGTCGATGCAGCTCTTCTATTTTCTTTTTTTTCAAGTTTCTCTCGCTTCTTTCGCTCGCGATTCTTTTCGCGCTGCTTTTTAAAAAATGTTTCTTGTGACCTTCCCATGCTGACATATATTTGTGTTCTAAAGATAATGTAATATCAACTCCATAAACATAAAGTACCACAAAACAACTAAACAATAGATTGTGAAGAATTATATTTTAAACTGGACAAAATCGTTTTTTGCAAATAATTGCATTTTGACGTTTTAAAGTAGTATAAAATATTAAGTATCAGTTGTACATGTATGTATATTATACTCTAAAATATTGATATATAGATACTTGTGTAGATAAGGTTAAAACCTATTTTACTTAAAAAAATGTAACCTCATTAAAAATTATGCGTATCCTTGTGCAAACTTTAAATTAATCAAAATGAAAAAATTATTATTAATACTAACAATTATTGCAGGAACAACGTTTTCCGCTTCTGCTCAAATCGCCCAAGGAAGTATTCTTGTCGACACTTATTACGGATTCACGAATTTGCCAGGTGCTCTATACAATACAAATTGGGAATTCGAAGCTGCTTTTTGGGGAACGAATGGGATTACCAAATCTGGATTAGGACCAATCGGAGTAAGAGCAGAATACATGACAACAGATAAATTAGGTGTTGGTATTGATTTTGCGTTAAATCTTAATTCTGCTTCTTTTGATGGAGAATATACTGATTATGACAGTAACGGTGATCCTATTACTACATCTTTTATAGCTGAAGGTTCGTCTACCAAATGGGGTGCGATGGTTACATTAAACTATCATGTGGTAACGAATGATGTTATTGATTTTTATCTAATGGGTGGCGTTGGTTACAAAAACAGAACATCTACTCTAACGACAACCCATGGATATTACACAGATGAGGAATTCAACAATCAAGCAATTGGTCTTACACCAGAAACCGCTATTCCTCTTGCTGCAAGGCTCGGATTAGGACTACGGGTATTCTTTACTGATAATATTGGAGCAAATGTAGGTCTTGGCTTTGGACAAGGAGGTATATTAAATGCCGGTCTT
>CAJXCU010000018.1 GCA_913051935.1 uncultured Flavobacteriales bacterium | reverse complement strand
ATAGCTCAGTTGGTTAGAGCACCTGACTCATAATCAGGGGGTCCAAGGTTCGAGCCCTTGTGGGACCACTTCTAAAACCCAGTAATAAAAAGTGTTGCTGGGTTTTTTTGTGCGATTATGAGTAATGTTTTTTTATATTTGAAGGAGTAATCCTTTGCATTTTGTCTAAAGAAATCACATCCATAATTGATTATTTGCTCTTGCTATTAGCGATATCTCTCGTGATTGTAGTTTTCATAAGGCGAATAAGAATTATTGTTTTGGCTTACAGATTTATCTCGAAGTTTTTAAAAGCAATACGCGCTGTAAATAAACAGCATGGGAAAGACATGAAAGATCCCAAACTCCGCGAAAGGTTTTATATCTCAAAAGAAAACGACGTGAAACAAAAAGCTTGGCTAAAAAAAATTCAAGACTTTGTGAAAGCTCAAGAAGCAAAAAAATCAAAAACCGACCAGGAGAAAATAAATCAGGGTTAGCATCAGATTCTATTCGCTGTCATCCATATTTAGTGATAGGGCTAGTTTATTGAAAATTGCTTGTTTGTTTCTTATTTGGGTGATTCCATCTTGTATGCTTGATACATATTTTTGGGTCTTTGTATTCGGACCTGTCCATATTTCATCCCTATTTCTAAGTATTTCAGCCTTGTTCAAAAGCATATCTAATGCTTGTGTGATTTCACCTTGTATAATTTCTGTTTCCGAAAGCAATTGATCCATCTGATTAAGAATATCCATTCTTTGTCTGTAGGTGCTATCATTGATCTTATTTTTAGCGCCTTCTAATTCTCTTTTTGAGCGTTTCATGTTTCGGCTCGTGCTCTCTATAGAATTGCTAAGTTCGCTTAGGTTATTTTCAATATTCGTTTTTAATTCATTTTTATTCAAAATCTTGAAATTACTTGTAGAAATTGAGTTAGCGAATGCATTAGAAGATGAGACATACTTGGGGTTTAACTGATCAATTTCAGCCTTGATACTTTTCATTTTTTTCTTAATTTCCTTGAATTCTTGCCATATGTCCTCATTAGATTTGATTTTTTTCTTCCCTTTAGCAAGGTTCTCAAATGTCATCTTTAATGCTTTTATTTCATTTGTTTTGAGACGCAAATCTTCATATGTCTTACTCATTTTAACCTTATGTCTTGTAGTCGACTTAAATGGTTCTAATTCCTTGTTCAAAATGGATTTTTCGAGCCATTGATAGGTATCTAATTTATTGCTGTAGTCCTCGTTTGTTTTGGCTTGGTAATCATTCGCAATAGCTACATTGGAGTCGATGGTTTTTCGGACATCTCCAGTTTCGTAATAAACGACGCATGAAGACAGAAGTAAAATTGTAATTACAAGGGGCAGGAATATTTTTTTCATAAAATTAAAGTACGAAAAAAGCAATTAGATATGCAGTGATGGTTTTTTATGTTTCATCACGGTACCTAATAGTTAGATTTTAGATCAATAAAAAAGGGGCCGAAGCCCCTTTCGAAATTATTGTTCATCAGAGATTATTTACCACCCATCATTTGTGCAACCACCTCTTCTGGTAATATTTGCATCATTGTTGCACCGAAATCTGCATAATGTGTGAGGGTTGTCATCAAACCTTCATCGTTGAAATCTGCACTTCCGTAGACTTTGCAGTCCAGGTTCTTTTCTCCAGAGGCGAAATTCCAAGTGCCATAGTATCTAACAGAACCGTCCATAGCCAGTGTTGTTGTGTCCACTCCAGGAAGGAATACAGCTTGTTTTAATGTAGGCTTCATTATACTCATCATCGCTTCATTATTTGCTTTCCACTCCTCTTTCGTACGATCAGGTTCACCAAGACCTGTTCCTCTTTCCATGAAGTCGTCAGCCATCAAGTTTAAAGCACCTTCAAGGTCTTGCTCCCCCCATGCTTTGCAAAGCTTTTCGAAGCTTACCACATTGGCTTCATATGTTGCTTTTATATCTGTATTTTCGGTCGCTGTCTCAGCATTGCCAGTGGCCTCTTCATTTCCTGTTGCTGACTTGTTGTTGCACGACATAACGAGCCCTCCTAAGAGTAGTGTAAAGAAAATCTTTTTCATTTGTTTTGGTTTTAATTTGAAAATTTTTGTTTTGTTGTCAACAGGACAACTTCAATTGAAGCACAAATATACAACTCGAGTCGATTTATTGAGGGGGATTTTTTGAAAAGTTAATACCTTGATTGTGGTATATACATGATGGCAGTGTTTTTTAACTCAAAATGGATTTGTAGCCCATACGTTGAGCTCATTGATGAATCCTCTATCATCCATCTCCAAGGCAGAAGTAATCGCGTGGGCGATTTCTTTTGAGCTTAGCTTGTTGTCTACTTCTTTTCTTTCGATTCTATCGCGGCTACCAAATGCTGTAGTTACCTCACTAGGATTGATTTGACATACCCTAATATTGTGGGGGCGTAATTCTGCCTGCCAGCATTGCGTAAGACAGCGAACTGCGAATTTCGATGAGGCGTAAATACTGCCTGTTTGATATCCCTTTAAGCTTGCAGTAGAACCAATGTTAATAATGGTTCCACCATTTTGCGATTTCATTAGAGGCACAATCTCTTTTGTGAATAACGCGAGTCCAAATACATTGACATTAAAAACTTTCATGAAAGCATCAATACTCAATTCTTCGATGGATTTTCGTTCTCCAAGCCCCGCATTATTAATCAAAACATCAACTCTACCATCCAGTATTTCTATACATTTCTTTGCATTCTCCTCTGTTTTTGCGGTGTCTCCAATGTCAAATTCTATTGTGTGACAATTAAGGTCATTGAACGCATTATCGAGACGCTCAGTCGATCTTCCGGTGACAAGCACTTTAGCTCCTTTTTCAATTAAGCTATTGGCGGTCGCCCTGCCTATTCCGAGACTTCCTCCGGTGACAATTATATGCTTTCCTTTTAAGTTCATTAGGTTTTATTTAGTGGCATTCGGAATGAAGTGAACAGAAAATCAGATGTTCACCAAAGCTGATTCATTTAAGATACTGTTTCAAGTTGCTCTGCAAAGCGTCTCATATATCTGCTAACGTGAGTTGGGTTGTTTCTTTCTAGATATCTGCTTTCTAACGGGAAGGTATCTGTAATTTTCGGGTCTGACAGATTTTCTAGGTGAAGGACGTCTTGATGAGATAAACCATACTCCTCGAGCTCTTGAAAAAGATCGTCGATAAATTTATGGGTTCCTTTACAGTATGCATCTGCATATTCTGTCCATTCATCTAAGTGACCGTGGACCATTTCAACAACCTCTGACTGTGATTTATCCATTAAGTTTTGGACCAAACAACCTGCATTACAGCGCGCCATGTGGCCCCATTCGTACTCGCAACCATTGTCTAAATCGTTTGCTGTTTTCTTAAGCGCTTTAATTAGTCTATTGTTTTTCATTGTTTGGCAGTGTTTGTACTATACCTATAATACAAAAATATAAATGAAAAGTTTACCTCAAATACCTTTATCAGGGTATTCTCATTTTTTTAATTCAGCGCCGTTGGTCACTTATGCTTTTTTGGATTATAAGTAACACATAGCATAGGTCTACTTTTAAAATATATACATGCAATAAGTTGATATATTCAAAGATTTTCAAGATTTTTAGGTTCTAAATTATCTCAACATGAAATACACTTGTCTTAGTCTTATGCTCTTTTTTTTGAGCTTCTTTTCTTTTTCACAAAATTTTAATCCCGATTACCAAGATGGTAAAATAATCTTTCAAGTCCCAACAGGCGCCCACATGTTTAAGGCCTTTCACGGCATTGTCCAACCCTCTGATAATCCCTTTTTAGAGGGCGCTTTCCAAGAATTTGGTATATATGAGGTTGTGCAACTACATCCAAATATTAAGGATGAAAATTTAGTACGTACATACGAAATACGGTTCACAGAAATCCAGAAAACTGAACTACTCATCGAACGAGTCAAGTCCGAAGTTGATGTGGTTTACGCCGAGAAGAAGGAGTTGCACAAAACTTGTCTAATGCCAAATGACACATATTTCACAAACTCATTCAATAATGGTATGTGGTGTTTATTCCAAGTAAATGCTCCTCAGGCATGGGACATTTCGACAGGAGACGCAAACATTGTTGTCGCTGTTACAGATAATGCGATTCAAGTTAACCATCCCGACCTTGTGAATAAAATAGTTCCAGGTAGAGATGTCGTAGATAACGACAATGACCCTTCTCCTTGTGGTGGAAATGACGGTTTTCACGGTTCTCACGTCTCTGGCACAGTTGGAGCCGAGACAAACAACAACATGGGTGTAGCGTCAATAGGTTTCAATATTAGTGTCATGCCGATTAAAATAGGGAATTGTTCCACGGGAGCATTAACAGGCGGCTATGACGGAATCATATGGGCTGCGGACAATGGGGCAGATGCCATCAATATGTCTTGGGGGGGAGGAGGAGTTTCTACCTATGGACAAAATGTATGTAATTATGCCTGGAATGCCGGAGTCATACTTATCGCTGCTGCTGGTAACGATAATTCAAGTCAACAATTTTATCCAGCTGCCTACAATAACGTGGTAAGTGTGGCGTCTACAACAAACGGTGACGCCAAATCAAGTTTTTCGCAATACGGAACATGGATTGATGTCGCAGCGCCAGGATCACAAATTTTAAGTACAAATGAAGGGACCTCTTATCAATTTTCACAGGGAACGTCAATGGCATCGCCCATGGTTGCTGGATTGGTTGGTTTGATGATTTCTCATGCTCCATCTGCAACACCTCAAGATATTGTGGACTGTTTGCTTTCATCAGCAGATAATATTGAATCTGCAAATCCAAACTACCAAGGACAGTTAGGTTCGGGAAGGATAAATGCCGAAGAGGCACTGATTTGCTTAAATGCATTTACTTTTAGTTTAGATGCAGGTATTACCTCTATTTCGAGTCCTCAAGGTCAGCTCTGTACCTCCACTGTGTCTCCTGAATTTGAGCTGCGTAATTATGGTAGTCAAAATCTCACATCGGCGACCATCTCCTATCAATATGATGGGGGAGGAGCTCAAACAATCAATTGGACAGGTAATTTGCCACAAGGTGGTGTAGAAATGGTTTCTCTACCGAATCAAAACTTGAGTGCAGGTGCACACGAATTAACTATTTCTTGCTCTGCACCAAATGGCAATACAGACCAAAATAATTCTAATAATAGTCAAATTTCGAGTTTTTCGGTTGTACCCTCCGGTGAAGCCGTGACTGTTGAGATTGTTACTGACTGCTATGGTTCTGAAATTGAATGGAATATTACAGAAGACGGTGGGACTGCAGTTCTTGCCTCAGGCGGACCATATCCTGACATAACTGGTGGAGAAACCTACCAGAGTGAGGTTTGCCTTGCAACAGGATCATGCTATATTTTCACAATAACAGATACTTATGGTGATGGTCTATACGGAAGTCAATGGACTTGCACGGTTGATGGTTCATACAGTATTACAGAATCTAATGGAAATGTGTTGGCTTCAATACAAGCAGCAAACTCCGATTTTGGTTATGAAGAGGTAAATCCCTTCTGTGTTTCTTCAAATGTATCTTATGACGTTGGAATTAATGAAATCAGCTACCCTTATGGTACAATTTGTAATCCAGAGGTTGAGGCACAGATTGAAATATTTAACTATGGTTCAGAGGCCTTTTCTTCTGTGGATATCGTTTATAATTTTGGGACAGGAAATCAAAACTATACCTATAATGGTTCCCTTGCCCCTGGTGCATCGGCAATGCTGACACTTCCTGCGGTTTCGGTGCCGGGTGGAGCGAGTACCTTAAATGTTACGCTGCAGAATCCAGATGGGAACGCAGATGGAAATACTGCCAATAATTCCATGAGTTCAGAACTGTATGTTTATGATACTTATCAAGGGCTTCCTTTTACTGAAAACTTTGAAAGCAACAGTTTTACAGCTAACAATTGGTATATGACAAATAATGACAACGATATTACTTGGGAAATTGTATCTGTCGTAGGAACAAGTCCGGGAAATAAGGCTGCGAAGATTGATTTTTTCAATTATTCGAATGGTGGTCAACGAGATGGTTTTCAGACAGCACCATTTGATTTTGGGCTTTTCACGAATATTCAAATGTCCTTTGAACATGCCTTCCGTAGATACAATCAAGAATCAAGAGATTCTCTAGCGATTCTTATTTCAACGGATTGTGGCGCAAGTTTTACACACATTGCAAGTTATGCTGAGGATGGAACAGGCTCTTTCGCTACTGCCTTCACTTCACCAGTTGAATTCGTCCCGACTGCGGACGATTGGTGTACGGGGGACGTAGGGTCGGATTGTAAAATAATTGACCTCAATGCATATTCCGGAATGAGCGGTGTGGTCATACGATTTGAGTCAGTAAACAATGGTATTGCCGGGAACAATTTGTTTATTGACAATATCAACATTACAGGAGACCAATCGTCAAGTCCTCCAACGGCAAGTTTCAACGCACAGAGCAGCGTTTGCTTGGGAGACTTCATTCAATTTGCGAACAACTCACTTGGTGGTTCAAGCTATGCTTGGAATTTTGGAGATGGTTCAACAAGTACTGTTATGAATCCAACGCATGAATATTCGACTGTAGGAACATACAATGTTCAACTTACCGTCACCAATGTTTTTGGTTCTGACTCTTTTTCTCAAACAATAGTGGTAAGCGCGAATCCAACTGTAGAGATGAGTTCTCCATTTGCGACGGTCTGTAATACTGATGGAGGATTTAGTTTGAGTGGAAGTCCTTCAGGTGGGGTTTACGCTGGACCTGGAATTAATGGCAACGTCTTTAATCCTTCAACGGCAGGCGTTGGAACCCATGTCATAACCTATACCTATACGGATAACAATGGATGTTCTGGCAGTGATTTCTTGACCATTCTAGTGGACAATTGTGTTGGCTTATTACCGAATGAATTACAGAATGTCATGCTCTATCCAAATCCTAATAAAGGGAGTTTCTTCCTATCAGGCTTACCTGAAACCGGCAGTATATCTGTTTATTCGGTAGAGGGAAGGTTGATTTCTTTCTTTGATATCAAAGAGGAATCTCAGTCCTTCGATCTTTCGTCACCGAGTCCAGGGGTATACCGTATCTTTATTAGATCAGAATTTGGAGAGCGGGTACTAAAAATGGTAATATCCTAAAGGTGTTCTAATTATTTTAGATGAAAAAGAGGCCTTGGCCTCTTTTTTTGTGTTCCTCATGAAATTCAAGGTTTAAAGAGTTTCTTCCGGTAAACAAGACCATTTGAGTCTGTAAGCATTGCGATGTATATGCCAGATGGTTTTGCACAATAATAATTTTTACACTCCGTTAGGTTTTCTTTTTGTAGGTCAAGGTGCATCACTTTTTGACCGCGTAAGTTGTACAAATCGAGTTTGTTAAGCTCATTTTGTCGAGAACAGATTTGTAGTTCATCAACACTCATTTTGACATCAACTTCATAGTCGTTTTCAGGAATACCAGCATTGTTGATGTATTGTATGGAAATGGTCACTTGTTCAAGACAATCATACGCATCTATTACCACAAGGTCATAGGAACCTGCATCGAGTCCATCAACAAATGATTCAACAGTATCTCCTTCAAGAATATAGGTAAACGGCGGTGTTCCACCGAAGATAAAAATCGAGATACTCCCTTGCTCATCCTCTGATTGTGCAGAAGTTATAAATTGAATATTGAATAATTCTGTGCTGCCGATATAAAACTCCGAGGTGTAGGGACATAAGTTATTGGTAATAAAAGTATACGAATGATCCTGTGCCTCAGTTAAACTATCTGCATTCATTCCCGTATCTCCATTTGACCAAAAAATGGAATCAATAAATGATGGGTCTGCAAATGAAAGTGATGCGGATCCTGAATACTGATTGCTGCAATTAATATCTTCCGTAATTAGCTGAAAAAGTGGCGGAGTCTCCAATTGAACAATAAGATCATTTGATCTATAAATAGTGTCACCCGCTGTATTAAACGCCTCAAAATAATACGTACCTGGGCTTGTAATTATAAGACTGGAATCTTGTGATCCCGTGCTCCATTGGTAATTCTCAAAATTACTAAGCTCAATCACGATGCTATCCCCATCACAAAGTAAGATTGAATCAACTTCTTGTATAAGGTTGAAATGTATTGTGGTGTAGAGTTCTTCATAAATGTTTATGGATTGATTTACGGGTATTTGGTACCGCTTTGCAATGAGGCCACTTGGAAAATAAACATGAATAGAATCTATAATTTCGTTGTTTCCTACACCAAATATTTTATGTTGAGAATTTTGTGCAAAAAGCTGCTCTCCGCAAAAGACAGTTTGTAATTGTTGTATACCATCTGTAAATAGTCTGATTTCGGAACCTATAGCCATACGATTTGATTCGATACCAACTGGAGTGATTTTGATAAAATTGTTGTTGTTGCCTTGGTTCAACAAGACGTCCGGTGCGGTATCCATATTTAGCACGGCAATATCATAGAATCCGTCATTGTTAATATCACCCTTTACGGGGCAGAACGAAACTGCTGGAGGATTTCCACTAATAGAGTCATTTACTTTAGTAAAGCCCGCACCACTATTGTTATGATAGAGAATAGAATTGGTGTATCCTCCTTGGTTACTTGAGGAATTACCTGTAGCGATGTATAAATCCTCATACATATCGTTGTTGTAGTCCACCCATAAAGCGCCCCAACCAAAGTCATTGACCGTCATATCGTATTCCGGTGCTTTATCTGTAAACGAATTGCCATTTTCGTTTTCAAATAGTTTATAATGAAACGGGCCCGCACCAGTGACAATAGAATCTACACCGAAGTCGGTAAGAAAAATATCTTGGAACCCATCATTATTATAATCTGAAATTGACGATGTCATTGGATTTTGACCTTGATTTGAAATTCCTGTAGGTACAGCCACGTCGTTAAAAGTTCCATTTCCTAAATTTTCATACAATGCATCTGTACCAATATCTCTGTCATTGATAACATGAAGATCCATTAGGTGGTCATTGTTATAATCAAACCAAACGCCCATAAAGCTTGGTTGCGTATCATTCGATATTCCAAGTTCAGTGGATTTTTCAATGAAGGTTCCATTTCCTTGATTTTCAAAAAACATATTCGTAGCGCCACTGCTCGGATCTGAATAATCCGCGAGATATATATCCAAATCATTATCATAGTCATAATCTATAAAGCTAAAACCGTAAGGGTTACTTACAGAAGGGTAAACACCTGAGGATACACTTACATCTATAAAGTCAAAATCACCCTGATTTTGGTATATTCTTAAACCATCGCTGTCATAGGAGATACACAAGTCGAGGTCCCCGTCATTGTCATAATCAACCCAAGTTAATTGTCTAATATCTCCGTCACCATAAAGATAGGATCCAATTTTTTGAAATTGTCCATTTACATTCTTGTAGAATATGATTGAATCATTGTTCATCGGGTAGGTTAGGTCATCCCAGCCATCTTCGTCAAAGTCATAAAAAGTCATGCCGTTTGCATTAGAGGTTGAAAAATCCTGAAATTCAATAATATTCTGTTGCACCGTAACGTTAACAAGTGCTTGTCCATACACAGTCCCTGTGATCAGTATACCAAATAATAAAATCACTTTATTTATCATAACACAATGAGTCTAAAGGATTGTTTATTTATATGTATGAAGTATGCTCCTGACGAAACATTTAAAGGTTCAGAGGTCCAGAGGGGTCCTAGTTTTTCTATTTTTACTGTTTGGATATACTTCCCTTCAGATGAGCGTAAGTCAAAGTTTTGTGCGATTGATTGTTCGGGGATATTTTTAAAATATATCCTTGTCCCCTGGGTGATCAGATTTGGGTACAATTGAATTCGTTCCGAATGAACCTGTTCAACATTTAAGAAACCTTGGATTGTTAGTAAGTCATTTAAAGTTAGCGGAACCATTAAGTTTCCTGCCAAATCGGTTGAATTCGTTACGCTCACATCATACACCTGCGCCTCATCTGCTGCGGATAAGAGCTCATAAGAAGCATTTAAGGAGTCGTTCTCTATCCATGATAAATCAGTTTGTTGTAGAATAGTAGGCGGTGTTAAAAATGGATAGAGATCAAATTGTGTAGCCTCATTTTGAGTCATTTCCTCATCGAATAAAACTTGAAAAAGAAGCTGGTTTTCGTTTAAACTTAACTCGTTCGTATTAATCTCAAGATCAATGATGGAAGGATTCTTTGTATCGAGGGACGTAAATGCTGTTTCCAAATATGCTTGCTGGGTATTATTTGCAAAATCTTTGGCGTATGAAATTGTAAGATCGATATCCTCAACTTCTATATTTTCATCGTTTATTTGGAAAATCGCGCGATAGTTGTAAGGGTCAATAAAAAAGCTTTGATCGATATTATATTGGATTGAATTATTGAGGTCAATCTCATTTTCATGCAGCACAAGTGGCTTGATTGACATATTCATAGGTTCATTAAAAACGACGTCAATAAAATAGTTTGAACTTCCAAGTAAACTATCAGAAATAATTGTGGATAAGGTGTTTATCGAAAGGACCTCTGGACCTTTCATATCTGAGCTCATAACCGACAAATAGATACTATCGGATACAAGGTTCCCGTTGTGGTCTTTTGCATTTAAACAAACCAAATCTAGATTAAGCATATCATTATCATTCGGTAATACCCATATTTCCGCAGTCAATGAATTTGAGTTAAGCCAATGCGTTTCAAAAGAATTCATGGCGAGGCTCGGGTAAATATTATTTTCATTCCTAAATTCGATTTCAGGAATAAGTGAGGTGTCCATTGACTCATTAAAATCTATCGTTGTTATGAATTGAGGAGATTCGTTAGGGCTGTTTGTATTAATTAATGTATCTGAGATAAGTAAAGATTCAATAAACGGGTTTTTTGTATCTATACTGAGTTGATCTGGATGGAATGGATTGGTTAGTGGATTTCCATGAATATCTTTTATTTCCTCAATGGTTATATCAACTGATTCAACGTTCTCATTAAAGTCGTCTGCACTCAGAATTGCATTGAAAGATGATGGGCTGAACCAACTTGAAATGCTGTTGTTCATTATAATACTTTCATTGGTGTATCCCGAACCTGAAAAGGAAACCATCGGCTGAGTTGCGATGTCGCAATCTTCCGTAAAGACAAATGTAGCAGAGAGTCCGGAGCTTGTGATGTCGTCATTGATCATCTCGTGGTCAATTTCAATGGTAAGTACTTTTGGTAGCTTTGTATCTACAATGATGAAGTCTTCCAAAACAATATCGTCAAGCATCGATCCATTTGCTGAATAAACGCCGTAAATCCGAATTAAGGAAGAAAGTTGCTCCAAGACTACCTGTTGAGCCGTGAATTTAACTTGCAGCTGCAATGCATTTTCCCAGGTTACAGTGACGTCATCAAAGAATTGATTTAAATTGTTTGGGCTGAAATTCATCGATGGAAGTAATGTTGTATCCATTGGAAGGTTAAAATTACATACCAGACCTAAGGTATCTCCTATTTCAAATGAATTGACAACTGTATCGCTAATATATGCTGAGATTAATGCTGGTTTAGCGATAGTGAAAATTGAGTCGGCTTTTTCAAAACAGGTTTCACCAATCGTCGATCCAATATATCGACCAGGAATGTCATCAATAGGTGGATGAATACCTCCCCAAATTCTGCTCAGGCTGCACTGGTCAGCAGCATCCTGATAACTTGCCCACTGCAATGTAATCGTCGAGCTTGGGCCATTTTCAAATTGTAAGAAGGCATTTTGTTCTGCCACAAACTCACCAAGCCCCCCAGGAAAGTAGGGAGAGCCGGTAATATATTCCAATATACCTGCTGCTGCCCTTGAAAATGTTGAATGACCTGATACAAAACCAGCAAAGGGAGGGGTAACAAATGTAGGACGTTGATAGGGCCACCAGTTTTCGCCTAAAATCCATCCCGCGCCAGCAACATCAGTTTCTGTATCGTTGATATAGTCGTGTCCTTTCCATGTGTATAGCTTTATTTTTCCGACGTGCTCGTAGGCTGGTCCTGCCAAGACATCTGATGAATCTACTAATTCGATGAAGTTCTCGAGCAATGGTATTCCATTCGGGTGGTAGTTGGGCAAAAGCATGTCTGAACTTTGACCATTTCCTGCCATATATCGGATTGAGGATACCGGTCGAATGTAATCATAATAGCCTTTTAAGCTCCATGCGGCAATGGCAGCGTCATGCATTGTTCCTCCGAGTGTTAAGTGTGCTTTCAAATCGTATTCCAAAACGCTAAGCTCTGGCCCCTGACCTTGCCATTTCCTTTCAAATAGCGGCTGATCTGTCACATAATGATAGATTTCAAACCAATGTCCTGGAGGGGTTTCTGAATCAATACCATCCGCCCAAAATTCCGCCAATACGCGCGTATAGTCTCCCCTAGCTACCATTTGAGTTTCGTATGGTAAACCGGTGACAGGATTCAGGTTATATCCTGTTGACGGATCTCCACCCTCCTCTAAATTGTAAAAAGCACTGTACTCAGAGATTGAGCTATTCGAAGGGTACCATTGGTTATTACCCATAGATGCTGGAGAAATATCCCAAAGAACCCCATCAGCTGTATCAAGGTGAGATTGCCAGATACTTACCAAGGAGTGGTTCCACTTATAGAATGAATCCCAATCTGACGCAATTGTAGTATCGAGATACGCAGGTTGAACGGTATCGAAATAAACCCTGTATTCGTCCCCATCTCTAAAATGCTGTTCCGACATTGATGGCAGTAATGCAAATGGCTTAACATTTCCCCATTCAGGAGAAAGAAATGGCAAGGTATTGTCTACAAGATTACCTGATTGATCAATCGTAGAATCAAGTGTAAGTGTTTGCCATCGATTTGGATCAATAATGTCAGGATTTCCCGCTTCACCCATTATCAATGGGGGATTGATTGAATTGTAAAAGGTGTTTTCAAAATCGAGAAACTCATTGGAACCATCACTATTTCCAAAGTTGAGCATTTGATGTGCTATAAAGTTCCCTAACTCTGCTGCGCCTCCATTTTCGTAGTCGATATTTGAATTATTGATATTATATCCATGATCCATCATATAATTAAACATCAACAAATACGTTGTATTGAAATCAGGAGAATCCCCATACCGTTCATTTATGAAATAAAACGATGCATAGGAAATTGTTTCGTCAATGGCCTCATTGATTTCCAAAGGAATATTTATTCCGTCAAAACTACTGACGTATCCATTCAGTGTGTCACCAATGAGATAGGTATCTTTAGAGGGGTTGTAGACGGCCCAGCAATCGTATGCGATAATTGAGTGATGGTATAAATTTCTGGCGTGGACAGTTGGTCGGGCAAAGTCGTTTCTGATGGCTTCAAGTAAAATTTCATTCCATTCTCTCGCCACCGATACTTGAGCGTACGCGTTAATGTCAGCAACTGAAAAAAACAGACAGAATACCGCTAGCTTGATACTTGATAAGATGAGTTTCATAGTTTAGCGTGCTGAATATAGTATTTTTTTTTCGCCGACACAATTATTCCATTTCTTTTAAAATCAGTTTTATGCTCCTGATGCACAGTGTAAAATACAAAATGCTTTCAAATGAATGGTGTTGTAACCTAATTCAATATGTAATTTTCTCTAATTATTAATGACGATTTAGAGCACAGTCAAATCAAAATTATTAAAGCAAATTGTATTCTATTTGCTTACATTTATATAAAAATAACGATGCAGCATTTTTTGGCTATTTTATGGAATTACGGTTTAAGTTTTAAGGAAATAGGAGTTGCCTCTATGGTACTTTTTGCGGTGATCGATATTGTCGGAAACATACCCTTAATCATTGCTTTGAGAGAAAAGACGGGTCAGATTTACCCCTTGCGAACAGCATCAGTGTCCTTACTTATTTTAGTTGGATTCTTATTTGTAGGGGAGAGCATACTAGGTTTAATTGGTGTTGGAATCAATGAATTTGCTGTCGCTGGTTCATTTGTTTTATTTTTTATGGCGCTCGAAATGATTTTAGGGATAGAAATTTTTAGAGATAATGGAGAGGGGACAACCAAAGTTGCTTCCGTTGTTCCTTTAGCATTTCCAATGATTGCCGGTGCTGGAACAATGACCTCATTGATCTCGCTGCGTGCTGAATTTGAATTGGTAAATATTTTGATCGCGATCTTGCTTAATATCGTCGTCGTTTGGATTGTACTTAAACTTACGACAACTTTTGAGAAAATTATTGGTGCGACGGGGATTGCAATACTAAAAAAAGTATTTGGGATTATTTTATTGGCAATTGCCATTAAGTTATTTAGTAGTAACATTCGAGAGTTGTTTTAATGATTATTTGATTCATGAAAGAAGAGTTTCTATTAGATCCCAACATAACTTATCTGAATTTCGGCTCTTTCGGAGCATGTCCGAAACCTGTTTTTGAGGCATATCAGCAACTACAGTTGCAACTTGAGCAAAGTCCTGTCCAGTTTATAGTTCATTCAGGTATGGACCTTTTAAAAGCATCAAGGCATTCCCTATCGTTATATTTGGGCTGCGCATCAGATGACCTAGTTCTAATGACAAACCCGTCCTATGCTATAAACACTGTTGCCAAGTCAATCCCCTTAAATGTTGGAGATGAGGTGCTCACAACAAGTTTAGAATACGGTGCGATGGACCGGACTTGGGAGTATTATTGTAAAAAATCAGGAGCGAAATATCGGCAATCTAAAATCAATTTCCCTATTGAATCTAAGGCTTCTTTTTTAAAAGATTTCTGGAGCGGTTATAATGAAAACACCAAAGTTGTTTTTATAAGTCATATTACGAGCGCTACAGCACTAATTCTCCCCATAGAGGAGATTTGTCTTGAGGCGAAACGGCTTGGTTTGTTGACAATTATTGACGGTGCGCATGCACCAGGTCAACTGCCTTTGAATATTGACGAGCTAAATCCCGATGTTTATGTTGGTGCATGCCACAAATGGATGATGGCACCGAAGGGAGCTTCATTCTTGTATGTTAAAAAATCTCAACAACATTGGGTGGACCCTCTACTTATTAGTTGGGGCTATCAAAGTGATGCTCCATCGCATTCTATCTTTTTAGATTATCACGAAACTGCAGGGACACGCGATTTTTCCGCTTTTCTGGCAGTTCCCTACTGCATTGACTTTATGAATAAGTATGACTGGGTAGAAAAGCGTTCATTTTGCCAGGCAAAGACTCTAGAATGGGCTAAGATATTTCAGGGCTATTTTGAATTTAAATCAATTGCACCGATTGATGCGGCATTTATTGGACAGATGTACAGTATTCCGATAGAAACTGAGGATATGGCTGGCCTGAAGTCTTTAATTTATGAGCGTTTTCATATCGAGGTTCCTGTTTTCACAAGTAATTCGCAAGTGTTTATTCGGTTTTCTTTTCAGGTGTTTAATTCTGATGAAGATATGCAAAGACTTTTTGATGCAATGAAAACTTTAAACGAAGAAGGATACTTTAAGATTAAAACATTTGTGTAAAACTTCATGCTAATTATGATTTCAATACAGATTATCGGTTCTACTAGTTTTGTTTTGTTTCACTTTCGATCAATATGGTAAAATCTTTTGAAAGAGGATCAATCACACTATAGAGTTGTTCTATCCAGTTTTTTGGGGGAGCACTATTACAAAAGTGAAGTAGATTTAGTTTTCTTTCCTGAAGTTTTTGGCTTGGGAATAAATTCTCTTTCACTTTAGCCACTTTTTTTAGTTGCGCATCGAAGGTGTTTTTTTTCGATTTCTCAATTTTATGTTGAACTGATTTGTATTGCTTTCTGATTCTATTGAGCTCAGCACCCAACCAGCTTTCTAGCTCTGGATTATTTTTAATCGATTCTTGATAAGTCTTTTCGGTAATGTCTATGGACGATGAAATCTTTGCTTCATCAATGGGATGCATATCTGACTTTGAGAGTATTTTTTTTTGGAGCATCTCAGTATTATCAAATAATTCTTCAACCTTCAATCCTAACTGATTTATATTTTTTCGGACATTCTTATCAATCCACAATAGGTTTGACCTCAGCTGAATCATTGGATAAGGAACCGTGCAGTACTCAAAAGCTGATTTGAGCTGAGTCCAGTACTTTAATTCTGCCATACCTCCTATATAACATAGGTTTGGGAGTATTAATTCCTGATATATGGGTCGTAGCGCCACGTTTGGGGAGAAAAAGTCGGGGTGCTTATTTAATAGGGAGATTAGCTCATCTTTTGCAAGGCTTTTATCTCCAAGCGTATAAATTCCTTTCCCATTTTCAATAATTCGATTCCGCTTATTTTTTTCTGTGAAAAAGACATTTATTTTTCTTGAATATATTTGTGTTGTTCTTTTTTCTTTAAGTAGCGCTTCATTCGTTTGTTCAATACAGCCATTCGAAAAGTTATCGAGTAACTCCTTTTGAAATATAGGAATCATTTGTTTTTTCAGTTCCTTTTGATCTGCGTCGAGTACAAGTAACCCTCGGTCCCCGAAAATATGATGAACCCATCTTTTAAAGGCATCACCATACGTTTTACCCTCCAAAGCGTTTAAATAATCGTCTACTTCGCTTCCTTTCGGTGCCCTGAAAAGTTCTAGAAGCTGCTTTTTCACCTCAGCTATATTCCGCGTATCGAATCTGCCGACAGCGCCAATTTGGTCATGGTTCCATGTGATGGTCTTTCCAAAAAGATGTAAGCTCTGTATTTCCTCGCTATCGTGGTCCTCGGAAGCCATCCAAAAGATGGGGATGAAATTATATTCCGGATAATGTTCTTTTAGTACCTCACTGAGCCGGATTGTATGAATGATCTTGAGAAAGAAATAAAGCGGACCGCCATAAAGACATAATTGATGACCCGTCGTGATTGTATAGGTATTTTTTTCTTTTAAAAGTTTAATTTGAGCTTGGGCTAGCTTTTTCCTCGGAAGTTCTTTGTAATTTTCCTCAAGTGTATCGGCCAACATTTGCCTCTGTTCGTGGCTAAAAAACTTTTCTTTTTTTTCTATTTGTTTTTTAAAATTGGCTACATCAAACGGTAAACCAATAAATTCTGAAAGCTCCTCTTGATTATAGATTAGGTCCATTTCTTCCGTTGAAAAAATTGGGAGCTTTGAACGTGGTATGGAGGTTGTTTTGGTCATCTGAGCTCGTTAATTAAATTTGATTGACTTTGCCGGCGATATTCTAGAAATTACATAGCTTGGAACCAAAAGGCTTGTCATACAGGTAATAAAGGTAATGGCATTGATGAAAAGTACGGAAAGAATAGACAGCTCGATGGGCACGTGAGAAAGGAAATAAATACTTGAGTCCAAGGTGATCAACTGAAATTCATATTGCAGATAACATAGTCCAAGCCCAATTATATTTCCGATTAGCATCGCTTTTAAAATTAAAAAGCCTGTCTGATAAAGAAAAACTTTTCGGATGCTCCAATTGGAGGCCCCAAGAGATTTTAGCACGCCAATGAAATTACTTCTTACCACAATCATTACCAAGAGTACAGAACCTATATTAACTATTCCAATGATAATCATTAATGATATTATAATCAATACATTAGTGTCTAAAAATCCGAGCCATGAAAAGATATCTATTTCAGACTTTAAGACAGACATACATTGTAAAAGTGCGCCATGCTCATTTGGTTTTAGTTCAGCTAAATCTTCGACTTTTTGCTCAACATATTCTAATGATTCCCAATCTTCAATGTGTATTTCGAAACCTGAAACGAAATGGGTATTTCCTTTATTACGGTCACCAAAATCACATAGCTCTTGTACTTTTTTTAAAGGGGCAAAAACAATCTGTCGATCAATTTTATCGATACCTGTTTCGAAAATACCTGCTATTTTGAAACGTTGCATTAACGATCTTTTTTTAACGAAAAATAGAGCGATATCGTCACCAACTTTAAAATTTAGTTCTGTACAAATCTTTTGTGAGAGGTAAATTTCGTTTTGATTTTGATCAAACGAGGGAACATTTCCTTTAACAAGGATACTTTTGAGGTATGATTTAGGATAGTTTTGTGTAATTCCTTTGAGTACAACTCCGTTAACCTCTTGCTTTTCCAACTCAGTTTTGACCCCCTCGATATAGCGTTCATCTTTCATCTTTTCAGAACGAAGGAGGGCAGGTTTGTATAAGACGGGCGTTGTTTGTTGAACTCCTTTTACCCGATTAATATCAGAAAGGACGATTTGTTGCTCATGGAGTGGATCAGCTTCGTAAATATTTTCATTCCCTGCCTTAAGTAAGAAAATGGGCGCGTTAAAGCCAACGATTTTTTGTCTGATTTCACTTTGAAATCCATGGACAATAGCTAGTGTAATGAGGTTTACAATAATCGTTAGTGCAACACTTATTAAAGAAATACGGAGTATAGGTCTAGAAACTTTTATACCTTTCTCTTTACTTTTAAGAATTTTGTTCGCTATGAAATATTCAAAAGACACGATCGGATTATTGCTTTCTCAAAAATACGCAAAGCTATTGGGTCTTGTACTCTTTTTTGTTTTTTTACTTTTCTCATGTCAGTCGCATCCCGATCGATCAGACCGATTACTTCAAATAGGGGATACCTCGGTGTTTAAAGACTCTAGTCTTATCCTTGGTTCAGAGCGCTTAGAGGAGCTAATAGAAATAATTGGGGATAGAACCATTGCAATTGTTGGCAACCAGACATCCATACTCAGTAATACCACACATCTAGTAGATACCTTGTTAAGTCGTGATGTTAAGCTGGTCAAAGTTTTTTCGCCCGAGCACGGTTTTCGCGGAACAGTGAGTGCAGGTCAAAAAATAGACAATTCTAAAGATGAAAAAACGGGATTGCCTATTGTTTCCTTGTACGGCAATCACAAAAAACCTACGCGGCAGGATTTAGAGAGTCTTGACTTAGTAATTTTTGATATACAAGACGTAGGTGTGCGTTTCTATACCTATATCTCCACCCTTCATTACGTCATGGAGGCGTGTGCAGAAGTTGGTTTGCCGGTATTGGTTTTAGACCGTCCAAATCCGAATGGAGATTACGTTGATGGTCCCGTTCTTGAGATTGCGCACAAAAGTTTTGTGGGTATGCATCCTGTTCCTGTTGTTCACGGTATGACAATTGGCGAGTATGCATTAATGATTAACGGTGAGCAATGGTTAAAGAATGGTTTACAATGTGATTTACAGATTTTAGCCTGCCAGAATTACCATCATGCCATGCGGTATAGTCTGCCTGTTCCTCCTTCTCCAAATTTACGCTCAGATATCTCGATAAGGCTGTACCCTAGTCTTTGTTTTTTTGAGGGTACCACTATTAGTATAGGAAGAGGAACAGCACAACCATTTGAGCTTTATGGTCATCCTAAAATGGAAAAAGGTAAGTTTAGCTTTAAACCTAAATCTATGATGGGTGCTGTTTACCCGAAACACCTCAACCTTACATGTGGGGGAGTGAACCTCAATAAAGAGCCTATTGACTCAAGATTTACACTTCGTTATCTCCTAAATGCCTTGAGTGTTGTTGGAGATCCTATCTCAACCATAAATAGAAAGAATTTCTTCGTCCTTTTGTCGGGTACAGAAAAGTTATATAATCAAATCGTCAATGGGGTATCTGAAGATGAGATTCGAAAAACTTGGCAAAGTGACTTAGCAGCATTCCGCGAACTACGTGCTAAGTATTTGAAATATGATTAGCGTAGGGTCTCTTGGCTTTTTTCGACCTTTTCTTTCATTTCTTGCTGGTACTGCTCAAGGACCTTGGTGACCTCGATATCAACGATTCCAATGATTCTAGCTGCGAGGATTCCTGCGTTTTTTGCTCCGTTCAATGCGACTGTTGCAACTGGAATTCCATTTGGCATTTGTAGAATGCTTAGAATAGAATCCCATCCATCGATTGAATTAGACGACTTAACAGGGACACCAATCACAGGAAGTGTTGTGAGAGACGCTGTCATGCCTGGTAAATGTGCTGCACCACCTGCACCTGCAATAATCACTTTGAGCCCCCTTTCAGCGGCGCTTTTAGCATAGCTCACCATTTTTTCGGGGGTGCGGTGCGCAGATACAATTTCCACTTCAACTTCAATGTCGAACTCTTTCAAAATATCAATTGCACCTTGCATTACAGGAAGGTCAGATGCACTACCCATAATTATTCCAACACTAGCTTTTTTCATTTTCCTGGGGTTTCTTAGGTTCGTAGTTTATGGTATGTTCTATGTCTGTCATCATTTGATCCATCGGAAGCTGAATCTCCTCCTCTGTTTCTTTTATAAGCGCGTCTACATTCAGGTCTTTTTTTATATTTCCAGTGGAATTTTTGATCTCACTTTTGAGATCGTTAGAGGCATTTTTAATTTGATAAATTGCTTTACCCATGGTTTTTGCGATACCTGGGATACTTTTCGCTCCAAAGAAAATTAGCACAAATACAAGGATCAGTAAAATTTCTGTTCCAGCGATGTCATTGAGAAAGAGCGCAAAATTCATGATGCAACAAATTTACAACTATTTTATGGTGTATTGAAATAGAAACTCAGAGTGCTTTAGCCACGAATGTCATAACCACATCGGTAGGTATTGGCATGTGCCTCGACAATTGTATTGATTTCTTTGCTATATCCTCCACCCATTGTTGTGACAATCGGAACCTCGATCTGTCGGCTAAAGTCAAAGACTATTGCATCTCTTTCTTTACAACCTTTTAATGAGAGGCCAAGTCTTCCTAGTTTATCACTTTCTAATACATCGACTCCAGCTTGATAAAAAATAAATGAGGGTTCGAAGTGCTTCATAATGCGTTCTAAACCCATTTTCAGTTCATTTAAATAGGTCATATCTTTAGTCCCGTCGTCTAGTTCGATGTCGATGTCAGAACGTTGTTTGTGGAGGGGGTAATTGTTTTTTCCATGCATGCTGAAGGTATAAATATGACTGCTGTTCGCGCACAAAGCAGCAGAACCATTGCCTTGGTGGACATCGAGATCGATAATAAGGACATTTGAAACCAATTTATTGTCCAAAAGCCATTGTGCGGCAATCACTTGATCGTTGAGTAAACAAAACCCTTCACCTCGGTCTGAGAAGGCATGATGTGTCCCTCCGGCAATATTGAAGCAGATATTTGTCGTCATGGCAAGCTCTGCTGCTTTTCTTGTCCCTTCCATAATTGTCCATTCACGTTGAATTAAGGTTTTGTTGTGTACGAAACCTGACACGCGTTGTTCTTTTTTGGTCATCTCAAGCTTACGCAAACGTTGAAGGTAGTTTCCACAATGAACGGCTTCCACATACCTATTTTCAATTGAACTGGGTGCAAAAAATTGACTTTCTTCAATTGTACCCTCATGAATGAGCTGTCTGGGAAGGAGGTCATACTTTTCCATAGGAAAACGATGGTTTTCGGGAAGCTCATGAACGTATATTGGGTGAAATGCAATCATAGAGAAGGAAACATATGAAAATGGTACAATGTTGTGTTTTAAGATTGAATTATTTTACCTACAATTCTTGCAACGGCTGGACATACCTCGGTATTGTTGATGGTCAAATCAATAATTTGTAAAACATTTTTGCGATCTGTATGAGGATACTCTCGGCATGCTAAGGGACGAAAGTCATATACACTGCAGGTATTGTCCTCATTCAAAAATGAACATGGGGCAGTTTTTAGAACATAATCGTTGTCCTCATCAAGTTTTAAATACTTTTCTGTAAATGCTCCAACTTTCATTTTAAGATGCTTCGCCAAACGTTTAATATCGACATTCCTAAATATTGGACTTGTCGTTTTACAGCAGTTTGCACACTTTAAACAATCCATCGTTTCAAATTCATCTTCATGAAGTAAATTAAAGCGCTCGTTGATCTGTTTGGGTCGTTTCTTTTTGAGGTGTAAAAGCCTTTTGCGGTATTCCTTTCGTTTCTTTTTTGCCTGACTCAAACTATTGCGATCTTGATGGCTTAAGAGACTATTCATACTTTTAAATTCACTACGAAGTTATGAATTTATAGATTGGGAAATTATATTTCAGTTTCACAACTATTGAATACATTTACACTCCAATATACTAAAATGCTGGTCTATCCGATTTACAGAAAATTATCTAATGATAAATCATTTTACAGAATTGTATCTGAAAACGAATTTGAAGAAATTCAGTGCATAGGTTCAACTCGAATCAAAACCCATTGCAAGGCAGAAAAATATCCCGAAATAATCAGAATAAAAGAAATGATCTCTTGTAATGTGCCCTTCGAACAAATTACGGAGGCAGAGTATAATGCCCAGGAGATGGCGTAACCATACTAGTAACCATACTATTTTAAGAGGTTATACTTATTAAATATCTCCTTTATGAAGCCTATTTATTTATGTATCATTTTGAGCATGATTCTTCTATCGTTTAAGATGCCCAATGAGGTATTTATCACAGTTAAATTTGATACTAATCCATCAGGCCGAGAACATATCAGGGTTTTGAATCGTGCTTACGAAAAAGAGCTTATTGATTTAATCAATCAATACCGTCATAAACATGGTCTAAATCATCTCAAGGTAAACTCCGATTTAATGCGTGCCAGCCGCTATCATGCTGCGGATATGGCTTATGAGGATTACCATGAGCATGCGACCTTTAATAGGACCCCAAATGGTTTAATACGGGAAATGAATACTTTTCAAAGAATCTCAAATTTCTACAAGGGATTTCCAAATGCAGAAAATATTGCGGCAGGCTATGGTGGCCCGCTAGCTGTTTTTGAGGCATGGGTGCGCAGCCCGGGTCATAATAAAAACTTATTGAATGAGAATGCGACCCTTATGGGTGTTGGTTATTACCAAAACTTCAATAGTAAGTTTAAAAGTTATTGGGTTTTTGAGTCGGCCGCTTATTAATGGAACCGGTCACTTTTTATTCTATTCTTAATCATCATCATATTTGACATGAATTTTGTACCTTTGTTGGCGTTTTAAATCGTAAATCGAATGGAACAAATCCCCCCTTACAAGCCCAAAAATAAAATAAGAATTGTTACAGCTGCTTCTCTATTTGATGGACACGATGCCGCTATCAATATTATGCGTCGAATCATTCAATCTACAGGTTGTGAGGTGATTCATTTAGGTCATGATCGTTCGGTTGAAGAGGTTGTAGATTGTGCGATACAAGAGGATGCACAGGCAATCGCCATGACCTCATATCAAGGTGGTCACAACGAATATTTTAAATACATGTATGATCTTCTTTGTGAAAAAGGAGCGCCTCATATTAAAATTTTTGGTGGAGGTGGTGGAACCATATTGCCTGAGGAGATTACAGTTTTACAGGATTACGGCGTCGAAAGAATTTATCATCCAGATGACGGTAGAACGATGGGCTTACAGGGTATGATCAATGATTTAATTGAAAGATGTGATTACGGCTTAGGTGAAAACTTAGTCCATGATATAAAAAAGATAAAAACTAAAAATGTTCCCGCAATAGCCAGGACGATATCTGCAGCTGAAAATTTTCCAAAAATACATGAAGAGGCATTAAATGAGATTAGAAACTTGGCTTCAAAAAGTTCTATTCCTGTGCTCGGAATTACCGGAACCGGTGGGGCCGGTAAATCCTCATTGGTGGATGAATTGGTGCGTCGGTTTCTTGTTGATTTTAAAGACAAACAAATTGCGGTTGTTTCTGTCGATCCCTCAAAACGAAAAACTGGAGGAGCCTTGCTCGGTGACCGAATCAGGATGAACTCGATTAAAAATAGCCGAGTTTACATGCGTTCTTTGGCAACAAGACAATCCAATTTAGCTTTGTCGAAGCACGTTGCAGAGGCACTTTCAATCCTAAAAGCTGCAGATTATGATTTGATCATTCTTGAGACCTCTGGTATTGGACAATCGGATACAGAGATATTAGACCATTCTGATGTTTCACTTTATGTAATGACTCCAGAATATGGAGCAGCAACGCAGCTTGAGAAAATTGATATGCTTGATTTCGCAGATGTAATTGCACTCAATAAATTTGATAAAAGAGGGGCGCTTGATGCACTTCGAGATGTTAGGAAGCAATACCAGCGAAATCATGACCTTTGGGATGTCAACGTGGATGATATGCCGGTCCATGGAACCATTGCTTCTCAGTTTAATGATCCAGGGATGAATTCCTTATATAAGGTAATTATGGATCAGCTTGTGGAAAAAACAAACTCGTCTCTTCATTCGACTTTTGAAATTACGCGTGAAATGTCTGAGAAAATTTTCGTTATTCCGCCGGATAGAACAAGATATTTATCCGAAATTTCCGAAAACAATAGATCCTATAATAAATGGGTTGAAGCTCAGGTTAAGGTTGCAGACAAATTATTTGGTTTGACTCAAACGATTGATACCCTCCTAGAATCGGATTATGATGATAAAGATCGACTCATAAAAAATGTTCAAGAGCTTTTGGTGAAGGAAAAATTAAATTTTGATCCAAAAAATTGGGAGATATTACAAAATTGGAATGCAAGGAAGCAGTCCTTTAAGAATCCAACATTTGAATTTAAAGTAAGAGACAAGACGCTGTCCATTCAGACCCATACTAAATCCCTCTCGCATTCTGATATTCCGAAGGTGGCCTCCCCAAAATATAATGGTTGGGGTGATATTCTCAGATGGGTACTTCAAGAGAATTTCCCGGGAGAATTTCCCTACACTTCAGGCTTATTTCCATTTAAAAGGGAAGGAGAGGATCCCACACGAATGTTTGCAGGAGAGGGTGGCCCGGAGCGTACGAACAAAAGATTTCATTATGTCAGTTTGGGAATGCCAGCCAAAAGATTATCCACAGCATTCGATTCTGTAACACTCTACGGTAATGATCCAGACCTGAGACCAGATATATATGGTAAGATTGGAAATGCTGGAGTATCTATTTGTTGTTTGGATGACGCGAAAAAGTTGTACTCAGGTTTTGACTTAAGCCATCCGGCAACGTCTGTATCAATGACAATAAACGGTCCAGCGCCAATGCTATTGGCTTTCTTTATGAATGCGGCAATTGATCAAAATTGTGAAAAATATATCAAGTCTGAAGGTCTCGAGGAAGAAATAGAGATGAAAATTAAGGCCATATACAAACAGAAAGGAGTGAAACGTCCAAGTTATAATGGTGAACTTCCTGAGGGAAATGATGGCCTTGGTCTGATGTTGCTGGGAATTACTGGAGATCAAGTTTTACCTAAAGCGATATACAACGAGATCAAAGCAAAAACACTCACTCAAGTTAGAGGAACAGTTCAAGCAGATATTTTAAAAGAGGACCAAGCGCAAAATACTTGTATTTTTTCCACTGAATTTGCTTTGAGGTTAATGGGGGATGTTCAAGAATACTTTATCCATGAAGGTATTCGGAATTTTTACTCCGTATCTATTTCTGGTTACCATATTGCGGAGGCTGGGGCTAATCCGATTACGCAGCTCGCTTTTACACTTGCCAACGGTTTTACGTATGTTGAGTATTACTTGAGCAGAGGTATGAATATTAATGACTTTGGGCCGAATCTATCCTTTTTCTTTTCCAATGGAATTGACCCAGAGTATGCCGTCATTGGTAGGGTTGCAAGAAAAATATGGTCCAAAGCAATGGCTAAGAAGTACGGTGCGAATTCAAGGGCTCAAATGTTGAAGTACCACATTCAAACCTCAGGTCGTTCGCTCCACGCTCAGGAGATTGATTTTAACGACATCCGAACAACATTGCAGGCCCTTTATGCCATATATGACAACTGTAATTCACTACATACAAATGCTTACGATGAGGCCATAACAACACCTACTGAGGAATCTGTTCGACGTGCCATGGCGATACAGCTCATTATTAACAGAGAGCTTGGTTTGGCTAAAAATGAAAATCCACTTCAGGGAAGCTTTATCATTGAGGATTTAACAGATTTAGTTGAAGAGGCCGTTCTCTCTGAGTTTGACAGAATAACCGAACGGGGTGGAGTCTTGGGCGCAATGGAGACGATGTATCAAAGGTCCAAGATTCAAGAGGAGTCGCTCTATTATGAAACACTGAAGCACACTGGGGAATTCCCAATTATTGGTGTAAATACCTTTTTAAGTTCGAAAGGATCACCGACAATATTACCTAAAGAGGTCATTCGTGCAACAGAGGAAGAGAAGCAATACCAAATAGAGATGTTGCATAATTTGCATGAGGCAGAGGAGGCAAGTACCAAAAAAGGAATTAAAAAGATTCAAGAAGCTGCAGTGAACAATAAAAACATCTTTGAAGAGCTCATGGAAATATGTAAGCATGCCTCACTTGGGCAAGTAACAAAAGCTTTGTTTGAGGTTGGCGGCCAATATAGAAGAAACATGTAATATAATTTATGATGTTTTCTGTTGGAGAGGTTATTTCTATTTTACACGAGACGGGTAGGTACACCATCGCATCTATTGAACGCGATTTGATTCATGTCATTGATGAACACGGTTTTTCACTTAAGGTCCCAATGAATAAAGCGGTTAAAATCCATTTCTTTAAAACCGGAGATATTCAAACCAAAGAGATTGATCGAGCAAAGCCGAAAAGGAATAAAATAGACTCGGAAGATACTCCTAAATTAGACCTTCATTTTGAATCATTTGACTCCAATAAGTATGACGCTTCGGCTCATGAAAAATTCACCATTCAAATGAATACTTTTAAGCGATTTGTAAATGCACACCTCAAGAAAAAGACAAAACGTATTCTTATTATTCATGGGGTGGGCGAAGGTCGTTTGAAAAGTGAAATTTTATATTGTCTTCGCGGCAGGAAGGGATACGATATGTATGATGCAAATTACAGTCAAAGAGGAGTAGGAGCATCTTACATTGATATCAAGATTTCTATCGCTGAACCCTTGTAAGACCAATAACCATATTTTTAAACCACGTTTTTGATCTGTTCTCACGACATACAATCTAAAATGTAATATCAAATATAGTTGCTTTGAATAACGCCTAGTTCATATATGCATTCGATTGACCTAAGTGTTTTTATTCACATTTTAATCCAAAATTGACTCATTCTTCAATCCTACGAAAGAGAAGCTTATTATATTTGCAACGTGAAAAGAGAACCTTTGATTCAAGCCTTTAGTCAGCTAGGTATTGTTTTGCGCAATATAGGTGAAAATAAGCCCTGGAACAATTTTGAAATCGGCATTACTGAGCATGAGTATGATCAGCTGATTTCCACTATTGTCAGACTTAAACACCATAACGGATGGTTTACAGAAGCTATGGTTCGAAAGGCAATGCTAAACATTGGAAGGTCATTAGATCCCGATAGTTTAGCCTCTTGGTGCTCGAAATATACATTTTCGAGTCAACCCAAAATAGTAGCTGTGATCATGGCGGGCAACATTCCGCTTGTTGGGTTTCATGATTTTCTTTGTGTACTCCTTTCAGGAAATAAAGTACTGGCTAAAATGAGCTCAGAAGATGATAAGGTTTTACCCGTACTAGCTGAATTCTTGGTTTGTTTTTATCCAGAAGTAAGTGAATATATATCGTTTTCTAATCGCAATATGAAAGGTTTTGATGCTGTCATTGCAACTGGTAGTAATGCAAGTTTTCTTCATTTTGAGCAATATTTCTCAACGTATCCACACATATTTAGAAAAAATAGGACTTCAATTGCCGTCTTAAATGGTCTTGAATCAGAGTCGGAACTAAAGTCACTTGGTAACGATATATTTGATTTTTTCGGACGTGGCTGTCGTAGTGTTTCTCATCTTTTACTTCCAAAATCCTATGATATAAATAAAATTTTTGAGCACATCGTTCACCAAGGTGAGGTAATCAATAATAAGAAGTATGGGAATAATTACGATTACAACAAGGCGGTTCATTTAATGAATCAAGAAAAGCTTTTAGATAATAATTTTGTTCTATTCAAGGAAACAGAAGACCTTCATTCTCCTTTGGGAATGATTTATTATCATTTCTACAACGAATTAAATGATGTGCACCTTTATTCGGAGCAGCACAAAGAATCTATTCAATGTAAAATTGGGTTGAATGGACTGCCTTTTGGAGCAGCACAATGTCCCGCTTTAGGTGATTATGCAGATCAAGTAGATACAATGAAATGGCTGAATGAATTAATTTAACAGTCGATCGATGAGAATTATCTACCTTTGCCACCCATGTCTCTATTTAATAAATACATGATATTATATAAATCGAAAGAAGAAATAGCAATCATGCGTGATGCGGCTCAGGTTGTGAGCAGAACACTTGGGAAGGTTGCCAAGCTAATAAAGCCGGGAGTGACTCCACTTTCTTTGGATAAAATGGCACATGACTATATACTATCGCAAGATGCGAAACCCGGTTTCCTCGGTCTTTATGGTTGTCCGAGTACTTTACTAATTTCTGTAAATGAACAGGTCGTCCATGGCCTACCTACTAAAAAACCGTTTGAGGAAGGTGATATCGTTTCGGTAGACTGTGGTGCTATATATAAAGGATATTATGGTGATCACGCGTACACCTTTAAGGTTGGTACAGTTTCTCCAGAACGCCGTCATTTACTCAAAGTAACCAAGGAATGTCTTTACAAGGGTATTGAGCAATGTACAACCTCTAACCGTTTAGAGGATATTGGTTGGGCCATACAGCAGCATGCTGAAAAAAATAATTTTGGCGTCGTACGAGATCTCGTTGGACATGGCTTGGGTAAAACACTTCATGAAGAACCTCAAGTTCCTAACTTCGGTAGGAGGGGTCGAGGTAAAAAAATCCAAAATGGTTTAACAATCGCCATTGAGCCTATGATAAATATGGGCACTGAAAAGGTAAGAACACTTGCTGATGAATGGACGATCGTTACTGAAGACGGAATGCCAAGCGCACATTTTGAACATGACATAGCCATCGTTGATGGTAAGGCTGAAATACTTTCTACCTTCGACTACATCTATGATGTAATCGGTTCTGATGATTAGAGAGCAGAAATTTGTTTTCCTAGCTGTCCTGACTCTTTTAGCCTATGGCTTGGGGCTGTTTTTTGAGGCTCATTTTTTTATACTTCCATTTCCTATTTTTGATTTTGTGTTGCTTTGGGGTGTTTTGCGATTCATTGGAATGAATGCAAGCAGCAGACTAATTTATGGCTATTTGTTTCTGCTGGCTGTGCTGTTTAAGACAGGTATGAATCCAATTCTCATGGCATCTATATTCAGTCAAAATCAGCTGACTGATTTGAACGCATCTTTCATACCCAAGTTTTTTTTGATTTTTAGCCTTTTATCGTTCCTTATTAGTTTTATAACATGGAATATTAAAGAAAAGCTACGCATTCACTGGTCTTGGTATGTGCTTCACGCTTTGCTTGGTTTTCTCACGCTAACTTTAGACGCACGTCTCGAATTATTGTTTGGTTTGATACCTGCTGTGGTATTGTTCCTAAAAGACAGAGAAAATAGTTTCCGTTACATTTGGAACTTATATTTTTTTCTTGAGCTAATGACCGCTGTAATGCTGTACTTCGTTGTCAGTTAAACTGACTTGAATCTTAAACTTTGGTACAATAAAACTATAAGTGGATCACTTCACCGTACGCGGCTGCAGCTGCCTCCATTACCGCCTCTGACATTGTTGGGTGTGGATGAATCGTTTTGATCAATTCTTCACCTGTTGTTTCAAGTTTGCGAATCGCAACAATTTCTGCAATCATTTCTGTTACATTAGCACCAATCATATGTGCGCCCAAAAGCTCACCATATTTCGCATCGAATAATAACTTCACAAAACCATCTTTTGCTCCCGCAGCACTCGCTTTACCTGAAGCAGAAAAAGGAAATTTTCCGATTTTTAATTCGATCCCAGCCTCTTGTGCTGCTTTCTCTGTCAGGCCAACAGAGGCTATTTCAGGTGAACAGTAAGTGCATCCAGGAATGTTTCCGTAATCAATTGCCTCAGGATGATGACCTGCAATTTTTTCGACACAAACAATCCCTTCTGCTGACGCGACATGCGCCAATGCAGGACCCGGGACAACATCTCCGATGGCGTAGTAGCCTGGCATATTGGTTTGGTAAAAGTCATCAACGAGAATTCTTCCTTTGTCAGTTACAATACCAACATCTTCTAATCCTATATTTTCAATATTTGCCTGAATACCCACTGCGGATAATACGATATCACATTCAATTTTCTCTTCTCCTTTGGCCGTTTTAACGGCAACGACGCATTGTTTACCCGAGGTGTCCACACTTTCTACAGATGAACCTGTCATTACCTTAATACCCGACTTTTTAAATGTTTTCTCTAGCTGCTTTGATACATCCGTATCTTCAACTGGAACTATATTTGGTAGGTATTCTACAACTGTTACCTCCGTTCCAATTGCGTTATAGAAATAGGCGAATTCAACACCAATTGCACCTGAACCCACAACCACCATTTTCTTGGGTTGTGTTTTTAAGGTCATCGCCTGTCGATATCCGATTATTTTTTTGCCATCTTGGGGTAGGTTAGGTAATGCTCTTGACCTTGCCCCCGTTGCAATAATTATACCTTGAGAGGCTGTATATTCCGAACTTTTCCCATCCTCATCGGTCACAGTCACAGTTTTATTGGCTTTGATGACTCCGTTACCAGTCAGTACATCAATTTTATTTTTTTTCATCAAGAATTTGATACCGTTACTCATTCCATCTGCAACATCTCGACTTCTTTTGACCATTCCACTGAAGTCGGCTTTGGCGTCCTTGACAGTGATGCCGTAATCTGAAGCATGGCTTAAGTACTCAAATACATTTGCAGATTTTAAAAGTGCCTTTGTTGGAATACAACCCCAATTGAGACATATTCCACCTAAAGCTTCGCGTTCAACGATTGCTGTTTTTAAACCTAGCTGTGATGCTCGAATAGCAGTGACGTATCCTCCTGGGCCACTCCCGACTACAATAATGTCATAATTCATAGTACTTATTTTAGGGAACAAAAATACTGAAAATTATGAAATTCAGTGGGCTTTTAGATACTTTATCGAATATGGTTTTCGGGTAAATTTAAATCTTTTTCATAATCTAAAGAGATACCTATTTTATCCTTATTTTTGTCTGATTAATAAAGAACAAATGAGCGAAACCCTCCAAAAAGAAGCAACTCTTGAGCAAGCCGTCGATTTAGGTTTAAGAGCCGATGAATTTGAAATGATTAAGGAAATAATTGGTCGTACGCCAAATTTTACAGAAACCGCGATATATTCGGTAATGTGGTCTGAGCATTGCTCTTACAAAAATTCGATTTTATGGTTGAAGACGCTTCCGAAGGATGGTCCTCACATGTTGGTTAAGGCTGGTGAAGAGAATGCAGGTTTGGTCGACATAGGTGATGGTATGGGTTGTGTTTTTAAAATAGAGTCACATAACCACCCGAGTGCTTTGGAACCTTATCAAGGAGCAGCGACGGGCGTTGGAGGAATAAATAGAGATATATTCACAATGGGTGCGAGACCTATTGCACAATTAAACTCTTTGCGTTTTGGAAATATAGAACGTGACAGAACGAAATGGTTGGTGAAAGGTGTAGTTAAAGGCATAGGAGATTACGGCAACGCATTTGGGATTCCGATTGTTGGAGGTGAAGTTGCTTTCGAGGATTCGTATAATACGAATCCATTGGTAAATGCATTTTCAGCGGGTACAATTGATACGACCAAAATGATTTCAGCTACGGCGAAAGGACCGGGTAATCCCGTCTTTATTGTTGGTTCTTCAACGGGTAAAGATGGAATTGCTGGTGCAGCATTTGCCTCAAAAGATATTACTGAAGATTCAGCATCAGATTTGCCCTCTGTTCAGGTCGGTGATCCTTTTATGGAGAAATTATTACTTGAGGCAACAATGGAATTATCTGAAACAGATGCCATTGTAGGAATGCAGGATATGGGTGCTGCCGGAATTACATGTTCCACTTGTGAGATGAGCGCAGCTGGTGAAGTCGGAATGGAAATTGATTTGGATAAAGTTCCGACACGACAGCTGAATATGCTGCCCTATGAAATTTTACTTTCTGAATCTCAGGAGCGTATGTTAGTTGTTGTTCAAAAGGGTAAGGAGCAAATTGTAAAGGATATTTTTGATAAATGGGACCTTCATGCCGAAGAAATTGGCGTAGTGACGGACACCCAAAGAATACGATATTATATGAATGGTGAGCAGGTTGGAGATGTTCCTGCAGAATCATTGGTTCTTGGTGGAGGTGCTCCTCAATACGAACGGGAATATAAAGAGCCTGATTATTACCAAGAGTTTAAGAAATTTGACATCAATTCAATCGAGCAGCCTGAGGATTTGAAAAAAGTCGCAGATGCCATGCTTGCAATGCCAAACATAGCCTCAAAGCGTTGGGTTTATGAGCAGTACGATTCTATGGTGGGGACTAGGACCATGACAACAAATGTTCCTTCGGATGCCGGTGTTGTCAATATTAAAGGAACCAACAAGGCATTGGCCATGACCGTGGATTGTAATTCACGTTATGTAAATGCCGACCCCGAGGTGGGAACTATGATTGCTGTCTCTGAGGCGGCAAGGAATATTGCTTGTTCGGGCGGAGAGCCGAGTGCAATCACAAATTGCTTGAATTTTGGTAATCCATATAACCCCGAATCATACTGGCAGTTTGTAGGTGCGATTAAGGGAATGTCAGCAGCCTGCTTAAAATTCAGCACACCTGTGACCGGTGGGAATGTTTCCTTTTATAACCAATCTGTGATCAATGGTGTAGAGGTTCCTGTTTTCCCAACACCCACCATAGGGATGATTGGTATACTTGAGGATAAGAATAAACTAATGTCTTTGGATTTTAAGGACAAAGGCGATTTGATTTTCTTGATTGGAAAATACAAAGAGGATATTTCCTCATCGGAATATTTAGCAAATTATCATAAAGTGAAAGCCTCTCCTGCTCCATATTTTGATTTAGATTATGAGCATAAAGTTCATTCCGTGACAAAAGAGTTGATTCAGCATGATTTGATCAATGCGGCGCATGATGTGGCTGATGGAGGTTTATATGTTTCCTTGGTGGAAATGTCTTTACCAAGAGGACTAGGGTTTGATGTTGTGACTGATTCTGAAATTAGAGAAGATGCTTTCTTGTTCGGCGAGGGGCAAGGGAGAATTTTAGTGGCTGTATCTGAGGAACAAGAAGATTTATTCCTCGAACATATGGTTAATTCAAAAGTTAATTTTACCTTGTTAGGACATGTTACAAAAGGAAAGCTTGTTGTGGATGATGAACACTACGGTTTTGTGGATGACGCGAAAGAGATTTACAACAACGCTTTAGGTAAATTGTTACAAGACTAATTATGGAATACAATACAACAAGAGAAAAACTTATTCTTCCGGAATATGGAAGAAACGTTCAAAATATGATCTCTCATGCTATGGAGATTAAAGACCGTGCTGAGAGAAATAGTGCAGCTCAAGCCATTATTGAGGTAATGGGACAGTTAAACCCTCACCTGAGAGATGTTGATGATTACAGGCCTAAGTTATGGACACATCTTTTCGTAATGTCTGATTTTCAATTAGATGTTGACTCTCCTTATGAAATTCCGAACAAGGAGGTTTTAAGCGAAAAACCGGACCTAATGATTTACCCGAAAGGAAAAATTAAATATGGCCATTATGGAAAGTACACTGAGAAAATTTTGAGTGAAGCAAATGAGGTTGATGATCTCGAGGCAAAGGAGGCTTTAAAGATGTCAATGGCCAATTTTATGAAAATGCAATATTTAACCCATAACAATAATGCTGTTGAGAACAATGTTATTGCCGAAAACATCAAAGAACTTTCTAATAATGAACTCGTTTTGGAAAATCCAGATGAGCTGACCAATACCAATCAAATACTCAGAACGATTGGACACAACAAAAAGAATACTAGGACAAATAATAATTATAAGTCTAAAAAGAAGAGGTATAAAAGATAGCGCTTATGGCTTCGTTTGAAATTTATGGAGGGAAACCTCTCAAAGGTGAGCTGACACCACAAGGAGCAAAAAACGAGGCATTACAGGTATTGTGTGCCCCCTTACTAACCGCGGACAAGGTCACTATTTCCAATATTCCTGATATTATTGACGTCAATAAGCTTATTGCGCTCATGCAGGCGATGGGTGTAAAAGTAGAAAAGGTTGAAAAGGGGACTTACATCTTTCAAGCCAAAGAAATCAATCTCGATTATCTACAATCTGAAGATTTTAAGATACGGGCAGGCTCATTAAGGGGTTCTGTGATGATTGTTGGCCCATTGCTTGCCCGATTTGGTGTTGGTTATTTGCCAAAACCAGGAGGAGATAAGATTGGACGGAGAAGGTTAGATACGCACTTTACAGGTATGATTGCTCTGGGAGCTAAATTTAATTATGATGCTGGTGAACATTTTTATGCTGTAGAGGGTAAAAACTTGAAAGGAACTTATATTCACATGGACGAGGCCTCTGTTACGGGAACCGCCAATATTGTAATGGCAGCAGTGATGGCAAAGGGAGAGACAACAATCTACAACGCCGCATGTGAACCATATCTGCAGCAATTATGTAAAATGTTAAATTCGATGGGTGCTGAGATTACAGGTATCGGTTCGAATATGTTGAAGATTCAGGGTGTTGACCATTTAGGTGGATGTTACCACCGTATTCTTCCAGATATGATTGAGATTGGTTCTTTCATTGGACTCGCTGCGATGACAAAATCTGAAATAACCATCAAGGACGTAAGCTGGGAAAACCTTGGTATTATTCCGACTATTTTTCGAAGACTTGGCATTAAATTAGAACGTAAAGGAGATGATATTTTTGTTCCCGCCCAAGACTGTTATGAAATAGAGACTTTTATTGATGGATCAATTATGACAATTTCTGATGCCCCTTGGCCCGGTTTCACCCCAGATTTATTATCAATTATTCTTGTCGTGGCAACACAAGCCAAAGGCTCCGTTTTGATACATCAAAAAATGTTTGAATCTCGTTTGTTCTTTGTAGATAAGTTGATAGATATGGGTGCACAGATCATTCTCTGCGATCCACATCGCGCCACAGTTATCGGCTTGAATCGAAAAAATGCGTTAAGAGGAATACAGATGACCTCTCCTGACATTAGAGCGGGAGTTTCACTACTTATCGCCGCGTTATCTGCGAAAGGAAAAAGCACCATCCATAACATTGAACAAATTGATCGGGGATATCAAGACATAGATATTCGGTTGAATAACATTGGTGCTGATATAAGAAGGATTGGTTGATTCAACTAAAACCTTTCCAAGGCGTGTTGAATAAGCTCATTCATTTCTTTGCTGTAGTTGCTTGAAAATTTTTTTGCTGGCCTATTTGCAATACCCAAGCAAATTGTGGCACAGGAGTGGCCCAGTGCTGATCCAAGTGCGAACAATGCAGAGCTTTCCATTTCAAAATTCACAAATCTGTGCTCATTATACTCAAACCCTTCTAGTTTTTCATGAAGATCTCTTGTGTGAGTGGGCAATCGAAGCGCTCTTCCTTGTGGACCATAGAAACCAGAGCTTGTCACAGTTATACCTTTAACCGTATGCCCAGTCTCGAATTTTTTCAAGAAATTAGGGGAAGCTTCTTTCAAGTATGGCATTACATGCTTGGGAAACAATGAGCAATTCTGAATAGCCTTTAGCAGCTCTTGCTCAGCTTCTGTATATTTTAGATTGTAAAAATGCCCAACATTATCTAGGCCTAACGCATAATTGCTTAAAATATATGAATGTATAGGTATGTCAGATTGCAAAAGGCCACAGGTTCCAATTCTTAGAAGCTCTAGTTTTGTTTGAACGATTTTTTCTTCTTTTGTTTCAAGGTTTATATTGAAGGCGGCATCTAGCTCATTTATTACAATGTCAATGTTGTCTGTACCAATTCCTGTAGACAAAACAGATATTCGTTTATTTTGAAATGTACCAGTATGACAGAAGAATTCTCTATGGTTCGATTTAAATTCAATTGAATCAAATTGTTCTGAGACCATTGCCACCCTTTCTTGGTCGCCAACAAGTATGATTTTAGACGAAACGTTTTCAGCGCTAAATCCCAGGTGATAGACCTGGTTTTTAGAATTTAAGACAAGCTCAGTAGGGGCAAATTTTCTCAAAGAATATCAATTGGTTAAACTTCCAAAAACCTTACTTAATAGATCAGTGACTCTTGCTATTGGGTCAATTCTAATTTTATTTTCTTCGGCTTCAACCATAATAAATAGACCTTCAATTGCCCTTTGCGTTATAAATGTGTCTAGCTCTGGATTTATTTTATCACCTCCAGTGACCATCATGGCAGTATTGTATTTATTGATTAGTGGGGCCCAATAATCCGTTAGTTTAACTTTTGAAATGGCCAACTTAACCTTAGGTGTAAATGCATTGATAAGACGGTTGGTTGTCTGTCCCTTTAAATATTTTGTAGCTGCACCATTTCCACCATTCAGTATTTCAAATCCATCACTTAATGTCATTTCCTTAATCGCATCTTTAAAAATAGGGAGAGCCTCTTTACATGCTTCTTCGGCCGCTCTGTTTAAAGTTATTTCAAACTTTTCAACTTGTGCCCCGAAACCAGTATCCAAAGCCTTTTCTTTTACCTTTATCGCGTCGGGAGGGAAAGGTAGCTTAATCAAGTTATTTTCTAAGAATCCATCAGTGACTGATGTAATTGCCACCGAGTTTTCAATTCCAATATTTAACGCCTCTTTTAAACCTGAAATCACCTCTGTATTTGTGAGATTAGATGCCTGACTATTTGAGGAGTTGTCTTTTATTAGATTATTCTTAGCGTCCGATGCCGCTTTATTCAATACATCACAAGCTGTGAAGATGAAGCAACTTGCAAGGAAAAAAATGGTCAATTTAGTCATGATATCTTCTTTAACGAATTACGTGAACGTATCCTGTATGTATTTTACGTCCGTCATTTTCACGCTCTTTGTACATTGCCCTCCAAATATATGTTCCATCCGGTACAACCGTGTTGTTGTATGTTCCATCCCATTCCGCCTTAATATCATTTGTCTCCCAAATCGTTTGTCCCCACTTATTAAATATTTCGAGGGTGAAGTTTTGAAAATCAATCCCCTCAACAAAAATTGTCCATGTTTGATTGTGCTCATCGTCATCGGGAGTAAACGAGTTTGGGGCATAAAATATCACATCAGGGACAATTTCAATCTCTAATGTTGTTGTATCTGAGCATCCCTCGCTGGTTGTCGCGACAAGGGTAATTGGGTAAGTTCCAGAAATACCCTCGGGGTAGGTGATTAATGCAGATCCCTCATTACTTACCAGAGATACGGCGCTTGGGCTAATCCATTGGAAATCAACAACATTACCTATGCATGCTTCGGTTGTTTGTATTTCAGTTTCAAACCAGGTCGCTGGATTTTTCGATAAAGTAAAGTTGGCTGTTGGAGGGGGAGTAACGGTTACAATGTTTTGAAACTCTTCGGTATAGATGCAGCCATATGTAGAAGTTATGGTTACAAAACAGTCATAAGTTCCTGCAAACTCAAAAGTGGATTGAATTGATTCTGTTCCGTTTGCTAAAATTGTTTCTCCATTTGAAAAAGCAAACTGCGTAGTTTGAACCTCTGCTCCTTGAATCGTATTATTATAAAAAATAAAATCTCCAGGTACACATTGTGCGTCAATGTTGGGTGCTATAATGGGCGAAATATTTGTTGGAAAAGTAACCGAAAGGCATTCGGTTGTCTCCGGCGAACCACATTCCTCACTGAGTGTCACGCAATATAGCGTATTACTCGCTACAGGGTTCACAGTAATAGATTGTCCAACGTCAACGCTTGACCCATTTGCAGTCCAGGTGTAAACATATGGACTTGACCCTCCATTTCCAGTAGCTTCGAGGTTTATGAAAGCATCACTACAAATAGTGCTGTCTGGGGTTAAATTCGAAATACTTAATTCATCTGGTTCGCTTATCGTCGCAGTAATTTGATCAGAACACCCATTGTCATCGGTTACGGTTATAACGTAGGTTCCCGCGTATAGGTCTGTTGCTTCATTTGTTGTGCTTGAGCTTTGATCCCAGCTGTAGGAGTAGGGTGGAGTTCCTTCGGAAACGGTTACCTGAATCGAGCCATTGTTCGCACTGTTGCACGTTGCGTCATTTTGACTTGCAATATTTAAGTTCATTACTGGGATTTCACCAACGGTTACAGAAATGTTCCCTACACAACCAGAACTTGCCGATATTTCACATGTATACACACCTGCAGCAAGATTTGTAGCCGTTGCAGTGGTTTGTCCGTTGCTCCAAATAAACGTTTCTGACCCATCAGAGGGTGTCATTATGGCCGTGGCGGTCCCGTCTGTTCCACCTGCACATCCAACGGGTGTAGAGGTGGAAGTGAATGAAGCAGGGCTGTCACCTACAGTCACGAGTGCGGTGGCTCCACATCCGTTACCATCCATCTGCGATACCGTATAAGTTCCTGGCAGTACATTGCTAACCGTCGATGTTGCCGCTCCAAGAGCTGGCCAAGAGTACGAGTAAGGCGGCGGAGACCCTGGGCCTGGTGTTGCTGTTACAGAACCAACTCCTTGACCACATATATCATCGGTAGAGGATACAATCACCTCCGGGGAGGCTGTAGTTATGTAAGTTGTGTCTATTGAGAGCCCTCCAATCGCCGTTTCGCAGGATGTTGCTCCTAAAAACCATCCGACCACACCCACAGCGGCGTCCGCTGTTACCTCAAGAGGCTGGCCTGGAACGAAATTAATATCTTCTCCTAATGTACTTTGCCAAGACATTGAGACACCAGAACCAGTTATCTGAAGGTATGGAATGGCTGTAATGTTGTAATCATTTCCGCCTAAATACTCCCATTTGTATCCATCTTGATCTGCAAGCCAAACACTATTATTTCTACCTGGTGTCATGTGCGCAATTGTACCGTTAGAGTTCTGAATGCCTTGAATTGCGAGACTCCCATTCCATGTCCCGCAGATTGATTTGTTTCCGATGTGAATTTCAATATCATTGGAAGTCTCAAACAAAACAACACTCATGTAATTACATTCATCAATTCCACATTGAAATTGACCAATTTCTTTGTAGATAATGACACACATACGATTTGGTGCTGTTCCAATCGTTTGGTACTGAATGTTGCCATAAGGGCTTGTCAAAGCACTTGGGTTCATGTCTTGATAGGCTGGCATAATTGCGTTGTGCGTAGCCGCTGTTGCTGTTGAAGGCAATGGGCCTACTGTTCCCAGCGCCCAAGGACAATATCCTCCGGCATTTCCCATGTCGAAGGAAATTATTCCATTTGAACCCATGACAAATTGGTTGTATGTATTGCCATAAAAAGTGAAATCAAAACCAATGTTTGCAGCAGCACTCCAAGAATCGTCTGTTAGTGTTGGAATGATTGTCGGGGCGTCCAAATATATTCCACTAATGTTCAAACCTTGTCCAATGGTACTACATAAATCAACAAGAACAGTTTCGCCTTCACATACTGTCGTATCTTCACCCAAACAAATATTTACTTGTCCGGAGATATTTACAGTTAAGAATAGGAAACAAATCCAACAAAAACTGTTTTTAAAACTTCTTTTCATCATTTCAAATAATCTTCCTTTCGATTAACGTATTCGACGCTATTAGGTTGCTTAACATTCCGTAAAATTAATGCAATTTATTGTCTATAAAAATTAGATGAAAACTTAATGAACAAGGAATATGTCCAAATCACTTTTAACTTTTTGATAAATAACATTTAACATTAGCAAATCTTGCTTACTTTTGCCACGATTTGAACCTTTAAAATTTAAGTTGTTATGTCGACAGATTACCATTCAGAAATTGAAGCATTTATGAATAGAGTGTCATTAAAAAATGAACACGAACCCGAATTTTTACAGGCGGTGCAAGAAGTTGCTGAGGCCGTAATTCCTTTTATTGAGGAAAATCCAAAGTACAAATCAACACGTATTTTAGACCGGATTGTAGAGCCTGAAAGAACAATAATGTTTCGAGTTCCATGGCTAGATGATAGCGGTGAAGTACAGGTAAACAGGGGATATAGAGTTGAATTTAACTCTGCAATTGGTCCTTACAAAGGTGGTTTAAGGTTTCATCCTTCTGTAAACCTATCAATTCTAAAGTTTCTTGGGTTTGAGCAAATTTTTAAAAACTCATTAACTACACTTCCAATTGGTGGAGGTAAGGGAGGTTCAGATTTTGATCCCAAGGGAAAATCCGATAACGAAGTAATGAAATTTTGTCAATCCTTTATGACAGAACTGAGCCGACACATTGGTGCCGATACAGATGTTCCTGCTGGTGATATAGGTGTTGGAGGTAGAGAAATTGGTTACATGTTCGGTCAATATAAAAGAATAAGGAATGAATTCACGGGTGTGCTGACTGGTAAAGCACGTAATTGGGGAGGCTCGCTGATTCGTCCTGAGGCCACAGGTTATGGTACCGTTTACTTTGCAAAAGAGATGTTGGCAACCAAAAATCAGACTTTTGAAGGGAAGACAGTGGCAATTTCAGGTTCTGGTAACGTTGCTCAATATGCATGTGAAAAAGCAACACAATTAGGTGCAAAGGTGCTAACACTATCAGATTCCAAAGGATATATTCTTGATGAGGAAGGCATCGATGCTGAAAAACTAGCCTTTGTTAAGGAGCTGAAGAATGTGAAGCGAGGTCGTATTTCAGAATATGTAAAAACTTATCCTAACGCAAAGTTTATGGAAGGTCAAAGACCATGGAATGTTGATGTCGACATTGCGCTTCCATGTGCTACTCAAAACGAATTAAATGGCGAAGAAGCAGCAATGCTTATTGGAAACGGTGTAATTTGCATTGCCGAAGGAGCGAATATGCCATCCACGCCTGAGGCAATTGAGAAGTTTTTAGACGCAAAGGTTTTGTTTGCTCCAGGAAAAGCATCTAATGCTGGTGGAGTAGCTACATCGGGATTAGAAATGTCACAAAATTCTTTACGAATGTCCTGGACTTCTGAGGAGGTTGACGAACGTTTGCACTCAATTATGGTTTCAATTCATAATGCCTGTGTGGAATATGGCACACTAGATGATGGTAATGTTGATTATGTAAAAGGAGCTAATGTTGCTGGATTTGTGAAGGTTGCCGATTCTATGATTGACCAAGGCTTGGTGTAATATTACTAAGGAATTTAACCAAATAGCGCAGGTTTTATTGCGCTATTTTTTTGATCGTTTTATTTATGTTCTTGGATTTACCATGACGAAAGTCACAGTATCTTTTTCTCGAATTTTTTTTAAGCTATGTCTACGATAGAACAGTCTATTGCCCAACCGAAAAGCTTGGATTTATTTTCCGCTGATTGCACGCTCTCTTGCCAGAAAAAAAAGAAATGCTGTAAGAAATACAAAAAGAAAGGCTATGCCTGTAAAAAGTGTCCTAAATTTTAAGTTAACTTTTATAAAAGGGTAGTTTGACTACTTTCGCTTTTAGCATTTTATTCCGAACCGCTACAAAGATTTCAGTATCCAATTTATTTGAAGGCAGATTGACATATCCAAGTCCAATTCCCATTTTTAAAGATGGAGACATGGTTCCCGATGTCACTTTACCAATACAGTTTGATTCAGCGTCAAATATTTGATAATCTTTTCTTGGAATACCACGGTCTATCATTTCAAAGGCAATAAGTTTTTTGGTGACACCCTCTTCCTTCTGCTTCATTAAAAAGTCACTATCCACAAAATCTTTTGTGAATTTAGTAATCCACCCTAGGCCGGCCTCCAAGGGAGAAGTCTCGTCATTGATATCATTTCCGTATAGGCAGAATCCCATCTCCAAACGAAGTGTATCTCTCGCGGCGAGACCAATTGGTTTTATATCAAATGCTTTACCAGCCTCAAAAACGCTATCCCAAAGCTTATTGGCATCTTCATTTCTTACATAAATTTCAAATCCACCAGAACCAGTGTATCCTGTAGCTGAAATCATCACATTGTCTATACCTGCAAATCGATTGTGCTCAAAGGTGTAGTAGGTCATATTACTAAGGTCGACCTCTGTTAGGCTTTGCATTGATTTTGCCGCGTCTGGCCCTTGTATTGCAAGCAATGAGTATTCATCCGAAACATTAGACATTTCAACACCTAGGTCGTTCTGTGCAGAAATCCATTCCCAATCTTTTTCAATATTCGAGGCGTTGACCACCAGGAAGTATTCATTTTCGTTTATTCGATAGATGATTAAATCGTCAACAATTCCGCCTTTACCATTTGGCATACAGCTGTATTGGGCTTTTCCGTTAAAAAGTTTTGAAGCGTCATTGGATGAAAACTTTTGAATAAGCTCTAAAGCTCTATCTCCTTTTAAAATAAATTCTCCCATGTGTGAAACATCAAAAACACCAACTCCATTTCGGACGGTTTCATGTTCGATCGTAACACCTTCATATTGAACTGGCATTGCGTATCCTGCAAATGGTACCATTTTGGCGCCTAATGCAATATGTCTTTCGGTGAGCGCTGTATTTTTCATCCATTAATTTTTTACGCGTTCAACATATACGCCGGTTCTCGTATCCACTTTTATGACCTCTCCAGTATTTATAAATAATGGCACTCGGATTTCGGCACCCGTTGCAATTGTAGCAGGTTTCATGCTATTGGTTGCAGTGTCACCTTTGATACCAGGTTCGGTATAGGTTATTTCCGAAATAATATGCATTGGTAAATCAATTACGAGTGGGAGTTCTTCTTCAGCATGAAACAATATATTGACCATCATCCCTTCTTGTAAGAATTCCGCTTTTTCAACCATATTCAGAGGTATATTCACCTGCTCATAGGTTTTTGAATTCATAAAAATGTAAGTATCTGCATCTTGATAAAGGTACTGATAGTCTCTATTTTCTATTCGAACAGTTTCGATTTTATGCCCTGCAGAAAAGGTGTGGTCGAGTACTTTTCCCGATTCTATTTGTCGCATCTTCGTCCTCACGAATGCTGGACCTTTTCCTGGTTTAACATGCTGGAAT
>CAJXCU010000017.1 GCA_913051935.1 uncultured Flavobacteriales bacterium | reverse complement strand
CCTGTTTTTTGAATCTCTGGATGGTCGTTCATCAGGTAATTGGAGAATTCATTAGCGAACCTGTAATCAATAGCCGAAACCTGTTTGTTGTGAATTCTCTTGAATTCAATAAAGGAGCGCATATGCTTAATGGCCTTTAGGTAGTTCTTTTTTGTTCCCTTTTGTATTCTGGTGCTTGATTCAATGTTTATATCATAATAACTCTCCATGAATTCTAAAATGCTAGGAATCTTTTTTCGGTTTGGGTTTTTGCCGAGAATTAGATTTTTAATAGTCTGTAGATCATAATCGTCAAACTCTTCAGATTTAAAAATGCGTAATGCATTAAATTTTTCTTCAATCTTATTTAGATAATCATTAGCTAAACAATTTTTAAGATCAACGCGTTGCATGGTTTTGTTCCAAATCGCGCGTTCATTTGGTGACAAAGACCAATCTGTTCTGGCCTCAGTCTTTAGCCTTTCTTTGCGAATACGCAGATAAATTGGAGTCTGCTCAGTTGTTTTGGATTGTTTTCTATCACTAGGATAGAACGTGATTGTTACTCTTCCCATAGGGTTAATTTATTAAGGTGACACAATATATTTAGTGAAGGTGACACAAGGGCGACACAAATTTCGACCGATATCGTGTTTTAACGAAAATGTAGAAAAGCAAAAAAGCCCTTAAAACAAGTGTTTCAAGGACTTTAGATAGATTTTGGATTTCTCCAAGTGATCCCCCTGGGGCTCGAACCCAGGACCCACGCCTTAAAAGGGCGTTGCTCTACCAACTGAGCTAGGAGATCGGTTTTGAGGGTGCAAATATAAATGGAATATTCAGTAAATCAAACTATAAAAGAAGTAAATTTAACACTGCATATTTCTTTTTATTCAAATCACCCATGAATGATATGACTATAAACCCAAAAGCCCATGTAATTGTTCTTGTAGGTCTGAGTGGTTCTGGCAAATCAACCATTGGCGCTGCACTTTCTAAGCAGCTGAATTTTAGCTTTATAGATTTAGATGACTGTGTGGAGGAAAGTGAAGGTATATCCATCACCGAGATTTTTTCACAGCAGGGCGAGGGGAGGTTCAGAGAATTGGAAAGGAATACTGTTTTAGAATTAGATTTATCGCGTCCAAGTGTTGTGGCATTAGGAGGGGGTGCTTGGATGCAAGGTGAGATTCGAGACTTCTTCGCGCCAATCGCTTCAATCATTTATTTAGAGGCCAGCATAACTTCCATCCTTGAACGCCTAAAAGACAATAAGACAAGGCCCTTATTAGACGATCTGGGCAAGCGAAAAGAAGTTTTGGAGCAACAGCTTGAAACACGCAAAAGGGCTTACGCAGAAGCCGATATTACCGTAAATGCAAATGCTGCGGTTCCGCAGGTAACCCAAGAAATCATTCAGAAGCTTAAGCTGTCTTAGTACAGGTCTTTTCTGAACCCTACATTGAATATGAAGTAGAGTGGGGAATAGAGGTTCGTATTGTTGGCGGTCTCATTGTTACCAACCCCTGCAATCGCGTATTGCGCGCTAATGTCAAAGTAAACTGTGCCTGTGCCTGGGAACGTATATTTTAAACCTCCTTGAAGTCCGAGTGCAAATGAAATAATCCGACCTGAGGTTTCTTCATTTCCGCCAGTTTGGTATTGGCCTTCCCATTCATACATACCAGTAATATCTGTTTTTTCATAATCGCGCTTCACGGTATTGAACGCCAACATGAAGTTGCTGCCTCCATAGCCTGAAAAACCATAGTCATAGTCATTTCCGATGTAGTACCGCGTACCTCCCTCAAGGGTCGTGTAATTAAAGGATGAAAAATAGTTGACCTGCAGCTGGTAGGGAACCGTTGTAAAGTCCTGTGCTGTCACAAGGGCAGTGCTTGCCTGGTCTTCATTTTGTGCAAAGTATTGACCCACCCTTCCATAAAGGGTAACATCATTGTTGCGGGGTAGCTCAAAACCACCATGCAGGCCAAAGAAAGATTTTTCAGATTGGAAACCTCGTAAAAAACCGGTTCCAGCACTGATACTGACCTGTGCGTTCATGGCCTGAACCATAAAAAGGGTGAAACAAATAAGAAGAAAATTTTTCATCGGTATTAAGGTATTAATTTTGTGTACATTGGGCAAGCCGGCTCATGTGCGCCTTCTATAAAACCTGTACCCATCAGGAACTCTTTCACAATTTCCTTGCCAACAAATTTAAAACTCTTTTTGAAGACTTTTATCCATTCATCCAAAGTTATTTCACCTTTTTCTTCAATCCATTCAAAAAATGAATGGTATTGCTCCTGAATTTTAAGCACCTGTTGTGCATTGTAAATGATGGCCTTGATTTTACCCCGATGTCTTATAATTCCTGAGTCTTTCATTAGGGCTTTGATTTTTGTATCATCAAAGTCGGCAATTTGTTGAATGTTAAAATTTACATACGCACTTCGAATGCTTTCTGATTTTTTTAAGATCGTAGACCAAGAAAGTCCTGCCTGATTGATCTCTAGAATTAACCTACCAAAAAGCTCCTGGTCATCCTCGCATTTTTGTCCATAGACGGTATCATGATAGATGCGGTGCATGTCATTTTGGGGTAGGCCATTGCAGTAATTACAGTAGCTCATCTGCACCTAGCTTAAAATCCAGTTTCTGATAAATGGCCCCTCATTGAACAGGAGATCCAATATGGATAGGTGAGGTATGAATCCATTTTCTTCAGAAAAGACCTGAAAATAAGGGGGTGTTTCTTGAGGCTCAAATGTATCGTTGCGAAGGTCTATGATGCCGTCAGCATTGTATCGGTCAGTCTCCTGCCGATCAAAAGCTAGGTCAACTACCTCGTGAATAAATTCTAGAATTTCGAAATTAAGGTCAACTAAGTGATTGTGCTTGGTATGAATTAGCTGGTGGATCTCCTTGTCATATTGCTCAAAGTAAGGGGCAGCAGCATAGGCGGTTCGAATACTGCGCCAATGTTCTTTTTGCCAGCTTGCTGAACCATCCAATAAAATGTCTTTGGTCATGGTTTTTGACCCCTGGGGTTTCTTGAGCGGTAGACTGAGCCGAAGCTTTCCCATACTCGTCGAAATGTCACAGCGATTTCTACATGTTTGTTTTGGGAAACTTTCATAGACCTCAATACATCGGTCTTGATGTGAGAAATAGGCCTGAAGGTATCCTATGCTCGGAAAATAAGCACTTGGAAATACCGCCGTCATTCAATCCATTTAAATATTCGTTCCCATCGGATGCCGCCAAAGCTCTCAATATAGGCACTTTTGGAGAGCCAAACCAAGGATGCTCGACCAACGACGTGGTCTTCAGGAACAAATCCCCAAACTCTAGAATCTGCCGAATTGTAGCGGTTGTCTCCCATCAGCCAATAGTAATTCATGGCGAAGGTGTAGGAATCGGTCTTTTGCCCATCGATGTATATGCCATCTTCTTTTTCTTCAAGTTGATGCCCTTCATAGGCGCGAATAATTCTTCTGTACCACGCGATATTATCTGCATTTATGGCAACGGTTGTTCTCTTTTTGGGCACAACAAATCGAGTGAAATTTGTGGGTGTATTGTTGATATTGAAGTCTTTCGGGAAATAATTCATGTTGTCAATAAGGTCTTGACCAGAGGGAATATATTTCGGATCGTCCGAATATTGTGGCTCTAATACGAGGTCAAGTTGGATATTGAAGTCTTTTTCTATTTCTTTTCTTTGTGCCGCTGTCAATGTCAGTACATAGTTGTTTGGATTGCGAAAATCAGCATCCCTAAAGTCCATTCTCGATTGATTGGGTGCATTTTCAAGTCCATACTCCTCAAACATCTCTGATGCTCCTGGAAATTCAACAAGCTTCTTGCTAATTTGATATTCTAACGCTTGATTTTCTGCGACATGTGCTGGTTTTCCATCTACATAGAGCACTGCATCAATGATCTCAAGGGTGTCTCCAGGAATCCCTACACAACGCTTGATGTAGTTTTCTCTTTTGTCTACGGGTCTGTAGATCAGTCCTCCATGTTTGGCGGGTAAGCTTTCATTGGTGCCCATATATTCTGGGAAGTTCCCATTTGCAAGCCGCTCTCTGGCTATTTTTCTCCATGGTGTGGCGTTCTTGATGTAGGTCTGGCAGAAATTCTCATAGGCGACAGTAAAGGCGCTGTCAGTTAAAGTCTTTTTCGCTTGTTGGAGCTTTGCCGCCTTTGCTTTCTGGTATTGATAAAATGCCTCTTGATTCAGGATGCCATGATAATCATGTCCCATTAAACCATTCGGCATTCTTGGATCATACACCGCCGTGTCACCTGAGGGGTAATTAAAGACCACAACCTCATTTCGTTGTACCGACCCAAATCCTGGTAACCTCGTGTATTCTCCCTTCTCAAGACCTGTATATGATTTCATATTTACCCAGGGCACTGTGTTGTGTACAAGTGGGTAGGAGAGTGGCGTTACAGGGACCTTCGAGCCGTAGGCAAGTTTATTCACAAATAGAAAATCTCCGACAAGAAGGGTTTTTTCCATAGATCCTGTAGGAATCTGAAATGGCTCAAAGACGTATGTTCTGATAATGCTTGCTGCAACGAGTGCAAAAAGAATAGAGTCTCCCCATTCCTTGACCCTAGATTTTGTTCCGGGTTTATCTCGGGTGACCATATCGATACTGATGGCTACAACATGACCAATAACAGGCAATGCCAAAAACAATGCAACGTGGTCTCCCCATTTTCTAGTTTCTCGCTCAGCAGAATTTGACCAATTTGTTTCTGTGCCAAAAAAGCTGTCTTCTCTCGAACATTGCTGCATGAGGTAGTAAGGAAAAAAGATGCCCTGAAGTGTATCTGTAAAGGAATAGTAGCCAAACCTTCTAACGTAGGATAGGTTTGCTGTAGCCCACATGACCAAATGGATCCCAGGAAATGCCAAGAGCAAGGCCCAGAATGGTTTGTTACAGGTAAGCTTAAATACTACAAAGTAGTTGTAGCCCGGAACGAGTGCTTCCCAAGAGGCGCGTCCTGCAGTAGGAAAGGATTTCCACCACATCGATAGGTAGGGATGAACAAGTAGAAAGATGTAAAAATATAGTATGCTCATGTTATGTTAAATTAAGTACATCACTCATCGTGAATAGGCCTTTTTTATCTAGAATCCACTCTGCTGCAATTACTGCACCGAGTGCAAATCCTTTTCTGTTGTTTGCTTTGTGTGTCAGGCTTAGCTCATCGATATCTGAGATAAAGGAGACCTCATGGGTGCCTGGTACATTTTCGATACGCTTAGAAATAATGGGTAATTTATCTAAATCAATTTTAGAAGTAGAGTCATTTAACTCCCATGATATTAGTGTTTTAATTTCATTTATAACATGTTCAGCTGTGGTAATTGCTGTTCCGCTAGGTTGATCGAGTTTCTCTGTATGGTGTGTTTCTGTAATCGTCGGTTGATAGTCATGTCCATTCATTAATTTGCTCAGCTTTTTAGTCATTTCAAAGAACAAATGAACACCAAGGCTAAAATTAGAGGCATACAGAATACTTCCGTTGTATTCCGCCCTTGCTTTTTCTATACTTGGTAAAGCAGCGGCCCATCCGGTTGTGCCGACTACTACGGGCAGGTTCAATTTTAGACAATGCTCCATATGTGGCACAGCAAGCTTTGGGGCTGTAAATTCAATGGCCACATCGGCATCAATCTCTTGTGCATCTAGAAAAGGCACATCTTCTGAAAATACATGCACTATAGTATGGTTTCTATCAAGGGCGACTTTTTCAATCTCCTTGCCCATTTTGCCATATCCTATGATTGCTATTTTCACGTCTGCTAAGGTATGATTATTTGAGGATTTGTATTTATTTGAAATTCAAACTTATGTTAATTCCAGGCGTTGTATTCCCTAGGATAGTCGGGTGAACTCTGAACGATAGATCCTCGCTCACATCAAAAGAAATAAAATGGGATGCCACACCAGCCTCTAAAATTTGAAACAGATAGACTGCTCCTACAGCCAGAATAGAGAGGTCTCTCTGGTCTACGTATTGCTGGTATAAAAACAGCACTCCTTGGTCGTCATAAGCCTCCCATTCTTGGCTTCCTGACTCATTATTGATTCGATTTGTGTATTCTGTCTTTAAGTTCTTTTGAATGCTTTGATTTTGAGCAAGCATATATATGGTGGCACCTAATCCTCCATAGATCAGTGGAACTTTCCAAATTGCATGAGGGAAACCTTTTTTCTTTTTGATGCTATTGTAGATTTGTCCACCTCCTGGAATAATCGCAGAAAATAGCACTGATTTATTAAAGGGATGGGTTTGGTTGGTATCTAGGGCAGTATTTTGGCTGTAAGCAGTGCTGAGTGCAAACAATGTGGCGCATAAAAACGTCAAAGCTTTCATTTGTTCAGCAGTAATTTTACCAGACGTTGGAGCTCATCCTCGCTTGAGAAGTTTAAGTGAATCTTACCCGCTCCATTTTTGTTTTGGTAAATTTTAATTGGGGTATTGTAGTAGGAGGTGAGTGAGGCCTTCGTTTCAGCGGAAATATGCGTCGCTTTGGCACTCGATTTTATTGCTGGTTTTTGCCCTTTCACTTTTTCTTCGATCGCCCGAACGGAAAGTTTATGCTCAAGGATATCTTTGTATTGTAGGAGCTGCTCTGCCTCAGAGCTTAGGGACAATAAAGCCCTTGCATGCCCCATTGTGATCAAACGGTCCCTCAATCCTGCTTGTATCTCTGAAGGCAGCTTTAAAAGACGAATATAATTCGCAATATTGGACCGTGATTTTGAGATTTTGTCACTCAGCTCTTCTTGCGTAAGCGCGCACTCTGATAAAAGGCGTTCATAAGAAAGTGCGATTTCAATGGCGTTGAGGTCTTCTCGCTGAATATTTTCTACCAACGCGTACTCCAACATATTCTGGTCATTGGCAATTCGGATATAGGCAGGAACTGTTTTTAGTCCTGCAAGCTGGGATGCCCGATACCTTCTTTCACCAGAGATCAGCTGGTACTTGTCATGACCCATTTTACGAACCGTAAGTGGTTGTATGATGCCATGCTCAAGAATGGAATCTCGAAGGTCAAATAGAGCCTCTTTTTCAAAATTCGTTCTTGGATTGAATGGATTTGTTTCAATGGCACCAATGGTAATTTCGGAAACTGAACCTGCTGGCGCTGTTCTTACGGAAGTTACATCAGTATCTGAATTTTGCAGGATCGCGCTAAGCCCTCTACCTAAAGCCGGTTTTTTATCTGAATTAGAGTTCATTGTCTATTTCAATAAATTTATCACCATTTTCAATTTTTGTTAGGTCATTCTTTTGAAGAATTTCTCTAGCAAAGTTTAGATAGTTTATGGAGCCTTTACAAGAAGCGTCATGCATAATAATGGTCGCGCCGTGGCTTGATGCTTCGCTCAAGGTTGTATTTCTGTGAATGACAGTATCAAAGACCAATTCCTGGAAGTGGGTTTTTAATTCATCTACCACCTGATTGGCCAATCTTAGACGTGTATCGTACATTGTTAAGAGCATGCCTTCAATCTCAAGGGTTTCATTCAGGCGTCCTTGAACAATTTTTATGGTATTGAGTAGCTTACTTAGTCCTTCTAGGGCGAAGTATTCGCATTGGACGGGAATCAATACAGAATGGGCGGCAGCCAATGAGTTGACAGTGATCAGACCTAGTGAAGGGGAGCAGTCTATTAAAATAAAGTCATAGTCATCTTTTACTTTTTCCAAGGCTTCCTTGAGCAAATATTCTCGGTTCGGAAGGTGAATCATTTCTAGCTCTGCACCAACCAAGTCGATATGGGCTGGTAGGATATCCAAATTCGGACTTTCTGTTTTGACAATTACCTCTTTTGGATGATATCCTTTAACGAGGCAGTCATAAATGTTTTTGACGGCAGAAGGATTGAATCCAGTTCCGGAGGTTGCATTCGCCTGAGGGTCTGCATCTACGATTAACGTTTTATACTCTAGTACACCAAGGCATCCTCCTAGGTTAATTGTTGTCGTGGTTTTACCAACGCCTCCTTTTTGATTTGCAATTGCAATGATCTTGGCCATCCTTAAGTGTGTTTGTTTATTGTAAATTTAAAAGAAGTTGTGCTTGGGTTTAGACCGTAATGAAGGAACTTTTCAACGAAATGACGGTTAATTTTGTTTATATCTAAACGCTTTTAATTTTGCACCTATCTTTGTGGATAAAAAATATTCTCTTTTTTAGACTTATGTATTCTTGTAAACGAGATTTTTTTTGTAATATTGCACCCCGAAATAATGGGAATTCAATACAAAAGCGATGAATATTATTAACGAAATACAGAAAGAAATCACCACCATTAATGAATTGCCGAGCTTTTCATCTGGTGATACAATTGCCGTTTCTTACAAGATACGTGAAGGAAACAAAGAGAGAATTCAGCAGTTTCAAGGCGTTGTGATTCAAAGAAGAGGTTCAGGAGCAACTGAAACATTTACAGTGCGTAAGATGTCTGGAAATGTTGGTGTGGAAAGAATCTTTCCAATTTCATCTCCATTCATCGACAGCATCAAGGTAATGAAAGAAGGTTCTGTGAGAAGAGCTAGAATCTTTTACTTTAGAGAAAGAACTGGTAAGTCTGCAAGAATTAGAGAGAAAAGAAGATTTACAAAGGATTAATTCTTTGTCAATATATAAAATACTAGAGGGCCGTGGCCCTCTTTTTTTTGCGTTAAATGTAATATTCCACGAGGGATTCCGCCTATCTAATTATAATTTGACACTCCGTTCTGCGGTTGATGCGGCGGTTTTCACTCGATGAGTTAGGTACCTTTGGTCTTTGTTCCCCATATCCCTGTGCCTGAAGCCGATCAGCATCGATGTTCTTGCTGATAAGATACTTTTTCACTTCCTGCGCACGTTTCTCTGATAAGATGAGGTTGGATCGATTGTCTCCCACATCATCGGTATGTCCCTCTATTTTGATAAAGTATTTAGGATTGCGATTCAAATAGATTGCAAATAAATCTAGTATGGCCTTAGACTCCTCAAATAGCATGTAAGAATCTGTTTGAAAGAGCAAATCGTTGAGCTCAAATTTACTGCCACTCTCAACGGAATCAATAATGATGGCTTTTAGCTGAAGCGGTTTTGAATCGTTCAAAGGTTTTAAGGCCTGTAGCTCTTCCTCATTTGACGACGAACGGGGTATCCTTTGAATCTCAATAGGCTTCAACAACATACTATCTTTAGGAACCTCAGGACCAGCTGAGTCATCTGTCAATTCTTGTTTTTTGGCCTTTTCTAATGTGGGGTCCATTAACTTTTTATTTGTGGCCTCGGTATTTTTTATCGATTCCTCACGCAAGGAATCGGTATTGTTGGTCTTTAATTCTGAAGCTTCATTGAATTGGGGCTGGCGAATTGAGGAATCTTGAACCGATATATTGGGCAATGAAGGTTTCTTCTCATATGGTATGCTTTGTAATGGTGTTAGATTGATTTGAGATACCGCGAAGGTGGCGTTTTCTTTCTCTGCTACAATGGAAATGCTCTTTGCATCATTGACCTTAACTGCGGCGGCATAGCTTCCATCGTCTTGATTAACATTTAACTCTTGCCTTTTTCCGGTGTCATCGTAATGAATGCTAATATTCGCATCTGCGACAAATTCTCCTTTGCTATTGGCTAAAGAACCTTTTACGATAATCACCTCTTCTGGTCTTGCTTCCTTGTATAGGTTGAATGCATAAATGTTCCAATCTCCGTCTTTAAAGGAGGAGAAATAAGCTACGCGCCCACTGGTTGATACAAAAATACCGAGCTCATCTTCTGGGGAATTTATTGGGTAGCCAATATTCTGTGGTTTGGTCCAAGTATCCCCATTTCGCCGAATGTAAAATATATCAAGTCCTCCCATTCCTCGTCTTTCTTCACTTGTAGACGAAACAAAATATAAGGTTTCTCCATCTTGGTGGAAAAAGGGGCTTTTGTCTTTTCCTGCCGTATTGATTTCCTCAAAGGGTCGTGCCTTTCCCCAATTTCCATCTGTTTGTTTTTCAGATATATAGATGTCATTATCTCTAGATCCTTTGCGGATTGAGGTGAAAAATAAAGTTTGCCCATCTGAGGACAAAGAAGGCTGCGCCTCCCAGCCATCCTTGGTATTGATGTTTTCTCCTAAATTGATAAGAGGCGACCATTGGAAATCATTACCTCCTTCACCTGTCCTTCTAAAATTTGTTGCATAAAGGTCACAGTTCAGATAATTTTGTCGGTATATACGCTCTTTTTTACAAGCACAAATAATCATTTCTCGATTATCAACGGATAGGGTTGCAGAGCCATAATTGTTGAAGGTTCCATCGTTAAACGGGGCGTCGAGTGCTTTTCCTATTGTGAAGGTATTTGAAGAGCCCTCCTTTGACGAAATAGTGAATTCCTCAACAACATTGCTGGCAATGTCACCCAAACGAGTTCGGTCTACTTTTCTTGAATAAAAAAGAAGGTCATTGTCAGGCGAAATCATTGGAAAGTACTCATCTAGTTCTGTACTCACTCTATTTACAATGGCAGGTGAAAAGGGGACAGGACTGGCCCTCATTTTGTCTTCAAATTCTAGTCCTTCAATAATTTTTAGTGCATTTTTCTTTTCTCTTTGGTAGTTGCCGTTTGTTCTTTGTGGATATTTTTGCTCGAATTCTACAAGGGATTTGTAACAGAATAGTGCCTCCTTATCTTTTCTCATGGAAAAGAAAATGTTACCCAGGTTATAGTAGCTTTTGTGCTTGAAGCTTGCACATTTTTGAATAGAAATTTGATAGTAATAAGCCGCTTTCTTTAAGAGCTGTTCTCCTTCCGTTGGGCTATTTTGGGTTCTTAAGCTAATATTTCCCTCCTGCATATACATTTCGGCAAGCTCAAAGTATACGGCAGCCTCATCCGGATTTTTAGAGAGCAACTTGTTTAATAGAGCTCGTTTTTTGTCGGAATTATTCTCAAGCTTTGCTTTTTGCAATTGCTTTAAAACTTTTCCTGGAACGACATCACAGTTTTGTGCCACCCCAAATAGGCTGGAAACAAGAAGAAAGAGCGTAAATATTATTTTAAAATGCTTCACGTTGATTGGTGAACGTTTTCGGTAGCTTAATATTTCCTTAAAGTTAAGAATAATAGCTAATTACATTGTGCTTATAGCTTCACATAGTTCGTTAGTATCTGATTCAGAAATATCTAAATGCGTTACCATTCGAAGCATCCCTTTTCCAAAGGGCATGATTAAAATCCCATTGCGCTCAAATTTGGAGACAAATTCTTGCACCCGACCATGGTCTTTAAGCATGCAAACCACAATATTTGTTTCAACGGGTAGTACATCTTCAACCCATTCCATTTTGCGCAACTGTGCCTCAATACGTTTCGCATGGTCGTGGTCTTTTTTTAGTCTTTGAATGTTATTTTCTAAAGCATATAAACCAGCTGCAGCGATGTATCCTACTTGTCTCATTCCTCCACCAAATACCTTTCGGACCCTTCGAGCGCGTTCAATGAAATCAATGTCTCCGAGTAAAAGGCTACCAACGGGTGCACCCAGACCTTTTGAAAGACATACCGAAATTGAATCAAATTGCCTGCCGTATTCCTGCATGTCAATATTGTTTTCTACGAGTGCATTACATACTCTTGCACCATCTAGATGTAAGGGCAGGCCTTTAGAATTGCAGAATGAACGAATGTTTTTTATTTCATTAAAATCATAAATTGCCCCGCCGCCACGATTTGAAGTATCTTCAATAGATACAAGCTGTGTAAGTGGGTAGTGTACATCATTGGGAGGGTTCATCCAAGGTTCAAGCTCAGCAACATGTATTCTACCTCTCGAACCTCCCACCGTTCTTGTAGAAGCTCCCGAGTTTTTTGCAATGCCTCCTCCTTCGTATTTAAATACGTGGCTCTCGTAGTGGCAAATTACCTCTCCTCCAGGTTGAACATGGAGGTTGATGGCAATCTGGTTGGTTTGTGTTCCTGAGGCGCAAAAAATAGCAGCTTGCTTACCAAATAATTCTGCGGCATAATCTTGAAGCTTATTTACGGTAGGGTCTTCACCAAATACATCATCACCGACGGGTGCAGACATCATGGCATCAAGCATGCCCTTGCTCGGTTTTGTGACAGTATCACTCCTTAAATCAATCATTCTATTTATTTTCGATAAAAATACGATTTATGGAAGGAATATTCTTTTTCTTGCTTATTAGTGTGGTCTCTTTTTCAGCTTCAATATTGACTTTTTTTTCAGGCTTTGGGTTGGGGACACTTCTTTTGCCTGTATTTAGTCTTTTCATGCCTATAGAATTGGCAGTTTTGGCGACGGCTATTGTACATATTCTGAACAATGCCTTAAAATTTATACTTGTGCGAAATTTTATTGACAAAGTAGTTTTGCTATCTTTTGGTATAAGCGCTGTATTTGGTGCATTTATTGGAGCAATGATCCAAAAGAAGATTGGTGGTAGTCTTATTGTTTATGAGCTTGAACTTTTGGATACAACAAAAAGGGTAGAGCTACTATCTTTTGTCATAGGCATACTGATGCTTGTTTTTGCGGTATTGGATTTAATTCCGATTCTTAAAAAGATTTCCTTTGGAAAAGGGCAGTTTACGATCGGTGGTTTTTTAAGCGGTTTTTTTGGCGGTTTATCTGGGCATCAAGGGGCGTTGCGCGCCGCTTTTTTGGCCAAGTCAAATTTAAAGGCTGAGGTTTTTATTTCAACATCTGTCTGTCTTTCATTACTTATTGATGCTACTCGAATTCCGATTTACTTGAGCTCAAATGTTCGAATATACGACCATTGGTTTTTGATTGCTCCTGCATGTGTTTTTGCCTTTTTGGGTTCTTATTTTGGAAAAAAACTTTTCACAAAGAAAAAGGTGCAAAATATTCGTGTTTTTGTCGCCGTATTTTTGTTTTTAATGGGAGGCGCCATGGTCGTTGGCTTGGTTTAATTCATGAGACTGTTGTCTTTGTCTTTGGCCTTTTTCTTTTTCTTTTTCATCTCCTTTGTTTCTCGCGCTTTAATGACTTGTTTTACGCCGTAGTCATCAAAAGCATATTCTTCCTCAAGGTTGTTTTTTTTTGAAAATATTCTTACGTGTTTTTCACGACCATCTGGATAGTATTCTTTATGAGTACCGATGGGTTTGCCTTTTTTGTAGTATTGCTCACTGATCGCCAGGTCCATATTATTAAACGTCTTAAAGGCGCCCTCTTTTGTACCTTTATTCCATTCTTCTGAGCGTGCTATTTTTTGGTTGTCAAAAAAATAGGTCCACTTTCCATCTTTTTTTCCTTCATAAAAGGATATTTGAAGCTCCTTGTTACCGTTTTTAGCATATCTGATTTGACAGCCATGGAGCAAGCCGTTTTGATAGTGGCTGATCTTTTTTATTCTAGATTCAGAGAAATATTCTTTCTTAATTCCATGGGGGAGATTATCAGCGAAATCTTGATATTTGATTGTGTCTCCTGCCGCGTCAAATTCTATATAACTCCCGTGAACCCTTCCCATGTAATGCTCTATTTCCGATTTAATTCTGAACGTACTATCGAAGTATGTTGTACTTTTTCCATGCGGATTCCCGAGCAAGAAGCTTTGGCTAGAATACGGGCAGCCGGAAGGATAATAGGAGGTGTCTATGCCGTTTCTTCTTCCCTCAACAAATGTCATTTCTTGCTCTAACACTCCGTTTCTGTGACATGTTGCACAAGATCCATCGAATGGTTCGCCAAAGTTTTTACGGGAATAGTAACGTTGGGTGATGCTGTCAAAAGCTACCTTTTCATAGCAATTGGTTACGAATTGAAAGTTACATATTTTCTTCTTTTTATAGCATGGTGCTTTTTGCGCATACAAACTTTGCGATAGCAAGATACACGATACAATGAGTCTGAATTTAAACGGCATCTTCACCTTCATGGCTCAAATGCGTTTAGGCTCCCAAACGAGGCTTTCATTTCCGCTGGAATAGGGATTGATTTTTGAAGCTGAGTGTTAAATGCTACAAGTGTAGATGAACCCTTTGTAGTAATCTGTCCATCAACTTTGATGGTATAGTGAAAAGTGAAACTCTTCGTTCCAATCTTTCCTATTTCCATTTCTATGAAGGCTTCATTGTTAAGTTCAATTGGCTTTATAAAACTAAGCTCAGTGTTGGCGAGAATGATGCCTTTGGTTTCCCAGTCCCAATTTTCACCTAGAAGTTTATTAAAATAGTGTACTCTTGTCAATTCGAAATAGCTGAGGTAAACCGCATTATTAACATGACCCATAGCGTCGATATCCGCAAAACGTATTTGTATTTGAACGGGCTCAATCATTGTTGTCTAATTTTTCGAAACTAGAATTTTTGCTAAGGTATTCAGGAACAATGGTTTTGATAACCTTGACGAGCTGATCATTTTTTTGTTCATCGATTAGATTGATGAGCGTATCAATTTGCGTTTCATTTTTATTTATAATATTGGTTTTTGCAATTAGGATTTTTTTATGATGCGTTGAGAGGGTATTTTCTTCATTTGCCAATAGCTCCTCATATAATTTCTCCCCTGGTCTCAAACCCGTTACTTTAATTTGTATATCCTTATCAATGGTCATGCCACTTAATGAAATCATTTTTTTTGCTAGATCAATTATTTTAACTGAGTCCCCCATATCAAAGACGTAGATTTCACCACCATTGCCCATAACGCTTGCCTCTAAAACAAGCTGACATGCTTCAGGAATAGACATAAAGAAGCGTGTGATTCTAGGGTCAGTAATGGTAATGGGTCCACCATTCTCAATTTGTCTCTGAAACAAAGGGATAACAGAACCATTGGAGCCAAGCACATTGCCAAAACGTGTCGTAATAAATTGTGTTTCACTTTTCAAGTTGAGCTTCTGTGCATATATTTCTGCAACTCTTTTGGTTGCGCCCATTACATTTGTAGGATTCACTGCCTTGTCTGTCGAAATCAAGATGAATTTTTTCACTTGATATTTATGAGCGGTATCCATTAGTATTTTGGAGCCGAGCACATTTGTCTTAACGGCTTCGGATGGATTTAGCTCCATTAATGGGACATGCTTGTAGGCCGCTGCATGGAATACAATTTCTGGAGAGAAGCTCTTGATTAGATTTTCTACACGCTTTTTGTGGGTCACATCGCCAATGACAATTTCAAACTTGACCTCAGGTGATTCATCTATTATTTCCCATTGCAAATCATAAAGACCTGATTCGGCTTGGTCAAAAAGAATAAGAAGACTGGGTTGGAATTTTGCAATTTGTTTGACAAGTCCACTTCCTATACTTCCCGCTGCTCCTGTAATCAAAATGGTTCTACCTTTCAGATTCTTATTAATCTGGTCAATATTTAATTTTATTTCTTCTCTTCCCAAAAGGTCCTCTATTTTAGCTTTAACAAATTGTTTAGAGGTGAATTCACCATTGATCCAGCTCTTTGGTTCAGGCACTTTCTGCACCTTTATTTTAAGGTTAATGCATTCATCAAGTAGCGCCTTCCTTCGCTCAGCTTTGGGGTTTTGAATTGCAATAATTACGGTATCGATATTACTTTTTGTGCTGATTTCCTTGAGTTTTTTTGGGCCATAGACATTAGTGCCTTCGATTCTTGTTCCCCAAAGCTTTGGGTTGTCGTCAATAAAACCAATGATGTTAATGGCATTCTTTGTGTCGTTTTCAACAGTTCGTTTTGTAATTAAGCCTGAAACCCCAGCGCCATAGATCATAATGTTTTCGATAGCCTCTTTGCTTTTTTTGGATTCAAGATAAATGAGCTTAATGATAAAGCGACTTCCCACAGTAAAAGCAAAACTTGCAAGGAATTCAACAATCAGAACTGAGGTGGGTACAAAATAATGTCCATCTATAAATTGATATCGGAATAGTCCGAAACCTGCAAAAATCAATGTACAAGTTGATATGGCAATAAAGATTCTATTCAGATCATGGGTAGAGGTGTAACGAACAAGCCCCTTGTGAATCTTAAAGAGGTTAAATACAACGAGCTTTACCAGAATAAAAATCCATAGGTAATCTTTCAGTAAGAGCCATTCCTCCTTGATTAGGTCCGACTGTGAGTCAAGGTCAAAACGAATGATATAGGCAAAAAGTAAAGCAAAAAGATTGATCAACATGTCTAGATAGACAATAACCCAACGCGGTGTTCTGGATCTGAAACGGAGCATAATACAAAAATAACAAGTTCTTTAACCTTTCGAGCAAAGGTAGATTACTATTGATAGAAATGGAACGGTAAACCGAAAATACTTAGTTTTAAAAATAAATTTAAAGCTTAAAGTAGACGCTCCTGTGAAAGAAATTGAACGTAAATTCCTGGTAGATATTGATATTTGGGGTGCGCAAGTAAAAGGCGCCTTTTCCAACATTTCTCAGGCGTATCTACAAAATTCTAAGGGACAAACCATAAGGCTGCGTTTACGCGATAACAAGGCCTACCTCACCATTAAAGGCCCAATCAAGGGTTTGACTAGGAATGAGTACGAGTATGAAATACCTTTCAAGGAGGCGGAGCAAATGATTTTTGATTTTAAACTGAAGGTGCTCAAAAAAAGACGATATTTAATCGATTTTGCGACCAAAACATGGGAGGTGGATGTCTTTGAAGACCAACTAAAAGGACTCATTCTGGCAGAAATAGAACTTGAATCTGAGCAAGAGAAATTTGAAAAACCAGATTGGGTAGGTGAGGAGGTATCCTACGACGCAAGCTATTTTAATGCTAATTTGATAAATCGTCTTTCGTAGACTCAATTCCGCTGTCTTCATTATCTATCACTAGGTTACCAAAACGAAATATAAAATAGTCTTCTGCATTTTCGATATTGATTTGATCTAGTGTTAGGTTATGTGATGGGTTCAACTGTCTTTTTTCACTAGCAATAATTTTTTTGAAGTGCTTTTTGAGAACCGTTTCGTTGTCCCAAAAGTCCTCTTCAATAAGGTATATAGTAGGTTCAGCATTTATAAATGTGAGAATTTCTTTATTCATTTCTTTTGCCGCCTCTTCATAAAAAAATGGTTTAGGGGTAACACTAATAAATCCTCTGTTTAATATTTTAATCATGTTCATCTATTTTGAGCGTCATATCTTGTTCATCAAGACGATACCATCGTATGGGCTCATCAATTCGAGTCTCGAAAATATAGCGATATTTTGTTTGAATCTTTTCCTTTTTGAGATATTGGCTCCAAACTTTACTGTCGAGATTTTGTGCTGATGAAATCCAATCGATTGATTCATCTGCAACAAAAACAAGATGGTAGCTATCGATTTGAAATAGGCTATCGAATAGCTCAATGCTTTCGCAGTGGTCACCAAAGCAGTCAAGCATATTATACCAAGCTAATTTCAGATTTGCTGAATCTTGAAAAGCCCATGATTTGAATTGTATCGCATTAGAGTCAATGCAAATGTTGACTTTTGTCGTATTTATATGGTTTGTTCGGTCAATAACCTCATTCTCAACGAGGACTTGGACAGAGTCTATTTTATAGCCCGCTATCTGCTCAAATACTTCAACGTTGAAATTAATTTCAAACGAGTCCTTCGGTGCTTTTTCATTTGTTTTAAAATCCGGATTTTTAGATGGCGATGCACCAATTTCATTGTATGAAAGTACATCTTTAGAATCATCTGTTGCGCATGAAAATAAAACACAAAAGGATAGCGCAATAAAGAAACTTTCTTTCATAGGGTTTAAATATTTAAAGATAACTATATTCGCTTGATGATTTCTTCACTGAAAAAAAATTAAATTTGTCAAAAAGAGTTATGAAAAAAATATTTGGTCTATTAGCGCTTGTTTTTGTTTTATTTTCTTGTGCGGTGAAAGTGCCATTTACCAATGAGGTAAGGCAAGAATTTGGTTTAGATTCCGAAGAGAAAATGAGAAAAGTTCAGTTTTTTACTTCTTCGACGATTATTTTGAAACAGGTTGCTCAATCTTCGAGCGAGACAACAACAGATGATTCAGGTGTTTTGGTATCTAGCTCCACGGATAAAAGTGAAACCATTATAATTCCTGCGAATTCGAAATGTATTTTCGAGAGCTTTGGGTCAAACAAAGAAATTAATATACGCTTTGAGCTGGGTGAAAATAAATACCTTTCCTTCAAATCTAAATCTAATAAATTGAGAGATCGATACTATTTTGTTGCTAACTGGAGTGCAAGCGGAGGCCCAGAGCTCATGTATGGCAACAAAAAGTGTAAAGTTGATATGATGCGTGGAGCTGCGAGATCTTCGTACATTATAGTTTCTAGAAAGCGTCTTCAAAAAAATAAACGAAAAGAAAGAGTAGTTGGAGGAATGAAGGTATAAATCCTTTTATTTTCTCTGTAATCAATATCTAAAAGAACACATGAAAAGAGCCATCTCTTTTGACACTCAGGGTTTTTCCAATCCTGAGCTCCTTTCCATATATAAGAGTCTTTTGAAGCCTCGAATGATTGAAGAAAAGATGCTTGTTTTACTGCGTCAAGGTAAAATCACTAAGTGGTTTTCGGGTTGGGGACAAGAGGCTATTTCGGTTGGAACAACCCTTGCTATGAAAGACGAGGAGTACATTCTACCAATGCATAGAAATCTCGGTGTCTTTACGACAAGAGACATACCGTTAAATCGCCTTTTTTCTCAATTTCAAGGAAAGCAAAATGGTTTTACGAAAGGAAGGGATAGGTCTTTTCACTTTGGAACTCAAGCGCACCGAATTGTTGGAATGATTTCTCACTTAGGTCCACAACTTGGCATCGCTGATGGGATTGCATTGGCAAATATTTTGAAGCAAGAGGAGCTGGCAACATTGGTGTTTACTGGTGACGGTGGCGCCTCCGAGGGTGATTTTCATGAATCCTTGAATGTGGCTGCCGTTTGGAATCTACCCGTTATTTTTTGTGTAGAGAATAACAGCTGGGGGCTATCGACCCCTTCCGAGGAACAATTCAAATGCAAGCAGTTCATTGACAAAGGGATTGGATACGGTATGGAGGCTATTCAAATGGATGGAAATAATATTTTGGAGGTGATCCGAACGGTCAGAAAGATTACGAGCGAGATTAGGAAAAATCCTAAACCCGTTCTTCTTGAGGCGATGACTTTTCGTATGCGAGGGCATGAAGAATCATCAGGCACCAAATATTATCCTGATGGTTTGCAAGATGAATGGGCGATTAAAGATCCGCTGTCTAATTATGAAACGTTTCTGAAAGAGGAAGGAGTTCTAACTGATGAAATAGAGTCAGAATATCGGAAAGAGCTAAAGGATCAAATTCAGTCTTCGTTTGACATGGCTCAAAATGAGCCTCTCATCAGTTCTGATGAGGATAAAGAAGAAGCGGATGTATTCGCGCCATACATCCAAAATGTCATTGAAGGGAAGGGACAGCAAAAAGAAATACGGTTTATTGATGCCATTCAGCAGGCTTTGAATCAATCCATGGAAAGGTATCCTGATTTGGTACTTATGGGACAAGATATTGCCGAATATGGAGGTGCATTCAAAGTTACGGAGGGTTTGGTAGACTCCTTTGGTAAAGGTCGTGTCAGAAACACACCGCTTTGTGAATCCGCAATTGTTGGAGCCGGGCTTGGACTATCTATTAAAGGAATGAAGGCTATGGTGGAGATGCAGTTTGCAGATTTTGTTACCTGCGGTTTCAATCAAATTATAAATAATCTAGCGAAGATACATTGGAGATGGGGACAAAACGCTGATGTTGTAGTTCGGATGCCTACCGGTGCGGGAACAGCGGCAGGACCCTTTCACTCTCAGAGTAATGAGGCTTGGTTTTTTCATACGCCGGGGCTAAAAATTCTTTATCCATCGAATCCCACAGATGCAAAAGGTTTATTAAATGCGGCCATAGAGGACCCAAATCCCGTATTGTTTTTTGAGCACAAATACCTCTATCGCAGCCTAAAAGAGGAGGTTCCAGAAGCTTATTACACTACAGAAATTGGGAAGGCGAACCTTGTCAGTTCTGGAGATGACCTGACCATTGTTACCTATGGATTAGGTGTACATTGGGCTCTCGAAGAAATGAAAAACAGACCTGATATCCAAGCCGAAATCATTGATCTTAGGTCTCTGGTGCCTTTGGATACCGAAACCATTTATGCTAGTGTAAAGAAAACAGGTAGGGCCATTGTGCTTCACGAAGACTGCATTTCGGGTGGTATAGGTGGAGAATTAACTGCATTAATAACAGAGCATTGTTTTGAATTTCTTGATGCTCCCGTCCTTCGGGTTGGTTCACTAAATTCACCTGTGCCCTTCGCAGCAACGATAGAAGCTATTTTTCTGCCTCAGGAACGTTTTACAAAAGCTGTCGATCAGCTTTTGAATTACTAAAAGATGCTTAAAAAGCCAAGAAATATTTACGCGATACTTATCGCTCAGCTCACAGTCATATGGGTTTTTATGACATTATTTCGTGTGGTATTCCTCCTAGGTAATCCTTCATTTTTCGCTGACTTTAGTTTTTTAGACTATGCTGTGGGAGCCTGGTTTGATTTGATTACGATCTCCTTCTTTTATTTGCCCTTTATTTTTTTTAGTGTAGTTCCGTTCAGTAATTCACTAGAGCGGTACAGACAAAAAATCAAGCTCCTTTTTTATATCCCGATTACTTTTCTTGTCTTTTTTTTGAATGCTTGGGACATCGCCTTTTTCTCGTTTACAAGAAAACGTGTGAGTTTCCATTATTTTAAATTTTTATTTTCTGAAAACGAGGCGGGAATTTTAGCAATTGAGTTTATCACTGAATTCTGGTGGTTAATATTGTTCTTTATTTTTTCTTTGTTTTTGATTTTTTATTTGTTCTTCAAGTTCAAAACACAAAAATCTAATTTCAGCAAGGTTTCTTCATGGTCACTTTGTATAGCTATTTTGTTTTTATCGGTAATCATAGGTAGAGGAGGCTTTCAGCTCAAACCCGTTGACATCATTGAAGTCAGTAAGTATACATCCTTAAAAAATGCACCAGCGGCCTTGAATTCGGCATTCACGATGCTCAAGACGATAGATTATAAAGATTTGGATAAGAAGGCATTTTTTAGCAAAAAGGAAGCCGATGCCATTTTTAATCCATTTCAACGTTCTGTTCCTGCCGGTATTTTAAAAGATGAAACAAATGTAGTGCTGATTATTTTTGAAAGCTTTGGTTCAATGTATGTGGGACCCAATAATGAAGAGAGCTACACGCCATTTTTAGATTCTATCCTAGAGAGAAGTATGTATTTCGAGCATGGTTTTTCCAATGGTCAGTCCTCTATGGATGCAGTTCCAGCCATTTTAGCTTCAATTCCTTCCTGGATGAAGGAAACCTTTATTTTATCTACCTATAGTATGAATCAGTACAATAGTCTTCCCGGAATCCTTAAAGAAAATGGGTATTCATCTTCTTTCTTTCATGGCCCTACTAATGGCTCAATGCGTTTTGACTCGTTTACCTTGGCTGCTGGTTTTGATCGCTACTATGGCCGAAAAGAATACAACAATGAGGATCATTTCGATGGTACATGGGGAATTCCAGACCATTATTTTCTGCCTTGGAGCATTAATGTGATGAATGAGATGCGAAAGCCATTCTTTTCAACGATTTTCACGTATTCCTCTCACCATCCCTATACAATTCCTGAAGGCTTTGAAGATATTACCAAGTCAGGCCCTGATCCAATCTGTAAATCAATTAGCTACGCGGATTTTGGTTTTAGAGATTTTTGGATAAAAGCACGGGAGCAAGATTGGTTCGACAATACACTTTTTGTTTTTTGTGCGGACCATGTAGGGCCGACATCTAGAAAGGATAGAGCTGATTTAAATTGGTCTTTTAAGATCCCAATAGCCTTTTACCATGAGTCTGGCCTTTTACCAAAGGTTAATATGGAGCAAACGATGCAACAAATCGACTTGATGCCAACTGTACTAGATTTACTCAACATTGAAACGGACTATTTTTCAGTTGGTTCGTCTTATTTAAGTGGTCTAGATATGCCAAACATGTCTTATTATCAGGACAATATTGTTTCGATGGCACCGGATCGCGATCCCATTGTTTGGAATGAAATTAAAGATGATTTGACTTCAGAAAGGATGGTTAAAACACAGATTAAAGCGGTATACCAGCAATACATCAATGCACTCGTAAATAATGCAATGCTTCCTTGAGGAAGATATTATTTGTGATGGAAATATTGAATCGTTTGTCTAAATTTGCACATTAGAATCTTTATTATGAGCGGGAAGCATACAACACGAAAACAGGATTATTCAAAATGGTATAATGAATTGGTTCAGAGGGCTGATTTAGCGGAACATTCCGATGTGCGCGGTTGTATGATCATTAAGCCCTACGGTTTCGCCATATGGGAGCGAATGAAAGAGGTGCTAGATCAAAAATTTAAAGAGACTGGACATTCGAATGCTTATTTCCCTCTATTTATTCCAAAGTCCTACTTGAGTAAAGAAGCAAGCCACGTAGAGGGGTTTGCAAAGGAATGTGCTGTCGTGACACACTATCGCTTAAAAAACGCTGATGATGGAAGTGGTGTGGTTGTTGATCCCAAGGCCAAGCTTGAGGAAGAATTGATTGTGAGACCAACCTCTGAAACGATTATATGGAACTCTTATCGCAATTGGATTCAATCCTACAGGGATCTGCCAATCTTAATCAATCAATGGGCGAATGTTGTTCGTTGGGAAATGCGCACAAGATTATTTTTGAGGACCGCAGAATTTTTATGGCAAGAGGGACATACGGCACACGCAACGGACCAGGAAGCTCGTGAAGAAACCGCAAGAATGCTAGAGGTTTACGCTGATTTTGCAGAGCAATATATGGCAATGCCAGTGGTCAAGGGAAGGAAAACAGAATCAGAGAGGTTTGCTGGGGCCGAGGATACCTTATGCATTGAGGCGCTCATGCAAGATGGTAAGGCACTTCAAGCAGGAACTTCACATTTTTTAGGTCAGAATTTCGCAAAAGCGTTTGATGTTAAATTTGCCGATAAGGACGGAAAGCTAGAACACGTGTGGGCAACCTCTTGGGGTGTTTCAACAAGACTGATGGGGGCCTTGATTATGAGTCATTCAGATGATGAGGGACTCGTTTTACCTCCGCTTTTAGCCCCGATACAGGTTGTGGGTATTCCAATCTATAGAAGTGCTGAAGACCTTGAAAAGATTTCTGAAAAATTTGATCTGCTCCGCGTAGCTTTTAAGAAAAAAGGCATCTCATTTAAATATGACGACGACGACAATAGAAGACCGGGATGGAAGTTCTCTGAATACGAAACAAAAGGTGTTCCTATTAGATTGGCAATGGGACCGAGAGATCTCGAGAATGGAAACATAGAGGTAGCTAGACGAGATACAAAAACAAAAGAAATCATTTCTTTCGACGGTGTGGAGGAGTTTATCGAAAGATTATTGAAAGAGATTCAGTCTAATCTCTTTGACAAAGCCGATAATTTTCGAAAAGAGAAGACAAGTGAAGCTCCGGATTTTGAAAGTTTCAAGAAGCTTGTGAATAAAGGAGGTTTTGTATCAGCACATTGGGATGGAACAGAAGCAACCGAAAACAAAATAAAAGAAGAAACTCAGGCAACCATTCGTTGTATACCCCTAGATCAGAAGAAAGAGACTGGTGTTTGTGTGTATAGTGGTGCTCCTTCAAAAGGAAAAGTTTTGTTTGCAAAGGCATACTAGTGGCTCAGGACTTTCAGTTCAAATACTTTACAATTTCTCAAAAAAGGGCAGCCCTGAAGGTGGGTACGGATAGTATGCTACTGGGTGCGCTAGTGAACGCCATTTCGCCAAAATATGCCTTAGATTTGGGTGCCGGTACGGGAGTTCTTTCGCTCATGCTGTGTCAAAAATTCCCATCATTGCATGTTGATGCTATTGAAATTGAGGAGGGTGCCTACCAGGATTGTTTAATGAACTTCCAAGAGTCTCGATGGTCAGATCAGCTAAATGCAATGCAAGGAGATTATTTCAACCATCTATTCTCTAAATCATATGACCTTATTATATCAAATCCCCCTTTTTACATTGAACAAGCGGCAGATATTAAGAGGGAGAGCGAACTTGCGAAGCATACTTCAAAGGAAGGGCTCTGTATGTTTATTTTGCGCATCAAGTCATTATTGGCTGTTGATGGAAGCTGTTGGATGATTATACCTTACACGCAATTCGATTTATTAACTGACTATTTAAAGAAAGCCTCCTTGTATATAAATCATTGCGTATTTATTGACGCCAAAAAATCCAAACCAAATTCACGGGTTGTAATTGAAATCTCAAATTCTGTTGCAGGAATAAATACATCGAGATTGGTTATTCGAAATGAGGATAACACCTATAGTGATTCATATATTAATTTGACCAAAGAGTTTCATTCGAAGGAATTAAAAAAGTAACTTTATTCAAGTAGTTAATGGCGCTCTTTAGAGAAAACCAGAAACTGACAATATTTCAAAAGCAAAATCGTTTTATAGTCGTGAGAGGTGCTTTAGTTTTTACAATGGTTCTATTTTTTAGCCTAGGGTTTTTATCTAGGCCGATTATGGCTCAGGGTATGGAAATTGACGATTCCTTTACATTTGAAATTGGCTTGCCTAATTCCTTCGTCAATAAACCATTTAAAGATTTCATGCAAGGTTTGGTGTCGGTGTCTCCGTCTTATCAGTATACCCTCGAGAGGGGTTTTGCTTTTGGTGCTGGAGCGCATTATTCCTATTTCGCGGTAAATGAGTTCAATGTACCCTCTGCAATTTACGGAGGAATGCACTGCCTCGGCGGATTTGTGAAGCTGGGTTACGAGAAATTTTGGCGTGAGCGTTTCGGGACCGATATCGGGGTCAAGTTGGGCTACATGCATACAATGATTAAAACTGATGCTTTATTTGAGGATGGCATTCGAATGAACGTTCTTCAGTCGATTTATGTAGAGCCGAATATTGGTTTGGTCTTGGCCTCGGATGATTCCAATTCATATAGGTTAACAATTTCCTATCCTTTTTATGGGTTCGGCTTTAGACCATCCGACATCGGTGTGGACGGTAATGCGGGTTATGAGACAGAGGAATTTGATCGAACCTCTTCTTTTCTAATTGTTGGATTTGGCTATACCCATTATTTCAACGGTAAATCTGCAGGGAAAAATTAATTAAGTCTGCAACACACCAACGTTGTATGCCTCTGTTGCTTTTTTGTGATTGGCTGAATCTATGCCAATCGAAATAACCTTTCTTGTCTCAATCGGATCTATGATGGCATCTATCCACAATCTGCTCGCTGCATAGTAGGGGGATATTTGCTCGTCGTAACGGTTCTTGATTTTATCAAAAAGCGCTTTTTCCTTTTCTTTTGTGATTTTTTCACCTTTCGCCTTTAAAGAGGAAACCTCAATTTGAAGGAGTGTTTTAGCAGCGGCAGCGCCACTCATAACGGCAATTTCAGCAGTTGGCCAACCCACAATCAGTCTTGGGTCATATGCTTTCCCACACATGGCATAATTTCCTGCACCATAAGAGTTGCCAATTACGATGGAGAACTTTGGAACGACCGAGTTGGCCATTGCATTCACCATTTTAGCACCATCTTTAATGATTCCTTGATGTTCACTTTTAGAACCAACCATAAAACCAGTTACATCATGAATAAATACCAAGGGAATATTCTTTTGATTACAATTCATAATAAAGCGCGCTGCCTTATCGGCAGCATCAGAATAGATGACTCCTCCAAACTGCATTTCACCTTTTCCGTTTTTAACGAGCTCTCTGTTATTCATCACAATTCCAACGCTCCATCCATCAATTCGAGCGTAGCCAGTCAATATGGTTTTTCCAAAACCAGCTTTGTATTCGGTAAATTTAGATTCATCGGTGAGACACTTCAAAAGCTCTCTACTCTTATACGGTTTTGAGCGCTCAGCTGGTAAAATTCCGTATACTTTTCTAATTGGGCTCTTGGGCTCTTTAGATTCACTGCGGTTGAATCCTGCGTTTTCCGGTGTGCCGATTTTATCCATGAGCGATCGAATGGTTTTAAGGCACTCTTTGTCATTTTCTACTTTGTAATCACATACACCTGAAATTTCGGTATGTGTAGTGGCGCCTCCGAGTGTTTCGTTATCGATGTTTTCGCCAATTGCGGCTTTGACAAGATAGGAGCCGGCTAAAAATATTGTACCTGTTTTGTTTACGATAAGAGATTCATCTGACATTATTGGAAGGTAAGCTCCACCTGCTACACAGCTTCCCATGACCGCAGCAATCTGAACAATTCCTTGTGCACTCATTTTTGCATTATTTCTGAAAATCCTTCCGAAATGTTCTTTGTCTGCAAAAATATCTTCCTGCATAGGCAAAAATACACCTGCACTATCTACCAAATAAATAATTGGTAGATGGTTTTCCATTGCTATTTCTTGCGCTCGTAGGTTTTTCTTCCCTGTTATTGGAAACCACGCGCCCGCCTTTACAGTCGCATCATTGGCAACAACAACGCATCTTCTGCCGCTTACAACGCCAATTACAACAACAACTCCTCCAGATGGGCAACCACCATATTCCTCATACATTCCGTGGCCTGCAAATGCTCCAATTTCTTGCATTTCCGAGCCTTTATCTAAAAGTAGCTTAACACGCTCTCTGGCCGTGAGCTTACCCGCTGTGTGAAGCTTGTCGATTCGCTTTCTTCCGCCGCCAAGGTGAACCTTTTCAAGTTCTTTTTCAAGTGCACGAATTTTAAGACGCATTTTATCTTCGTTAAAGTTAAATTCGATTTCTTTTGGAGAAACTGCCATAGCTTTTATTTGTACTCAAATATACGAAACTACCTCTTTAGCTATCAAATCAAGTTCGTCTTTAATTGTATTTTTGTAAAAAAGGCACTATGAAAAAACTAGCATTGCATTGGAAAATTCTTATCGGTATGTTTTTAGGGGTGCTCTGGGCATTGTTTTCAGGAACTGTAGGATTAAATAAGTTCACCATTGATTTTATTGATCCCTTTGGTGTAATTTTTATCAATTGCCTAAAGTTTATTGCAATCCCTTTGGTCTTATTTTCAATCGTAGGCGGTGTAGCAGGTCTAGGAGATGTACGCCAGTTGGGTCGTATAGGAGCTAAGACTTTGGGTTTATATTTGATCACAACTGTGGCTTCAGTCACTTTAGGCCTTTCTCTGGTCAATGTCTTGCAACCAGGTCAAAATTCACTCGAAGATTCGAATCGCTTGCGTTATGAGATTTGGGCTAAATCAGAAGGAATAGCTGTAAAGGATGGTCGTAATATTCTAGCGACTGCAGATCCAATGAAGATTAAGAAAATTGAAGCCTCATTAGATGAAGAGAAAAGCTCCTCCGACTATCAAAGTATGATGACTAAAAAGGAAAATGCAAAGGATCGAAAGACTGGGCCGCTTCAGCCTTTGGTGGATATGGTTCCTGAAAACCTCGTTGCTGCTTTTTCAAGTAGCAAGCTTATGTTACAGGTGATTTTCTTTGCACTATTTTTTGGAATTGCTTTGTCGTTAATGCAAACAGAAGGTTCAAAGCAAGTGCATCGTTTTTTTAATGCGATGGGTGATGTGTTTATAAAAATGGTAAACATGATTATGGCGCTTTCACCATTTTTTGTGTTTTGTTTAATGGCTGGTGTTTTGGCCAAAATAGCAAATACGCCTGCTGAGCTGTTTACATTGTTTCAAACACTTGGATTGTACTCGCTAGTAGTAGTTTTAGGCTTGGCATTATTGCTTTTTGTCTTTTACCCTTTACTTCAGCGAATATTTGGTGTTCATTTTGGTTACCGTGAGTTTTACCAACAGATGAGTCCAGCTCAGTTCCTGGCATTTTCAACAAGCTCGAGTGCCGCGACACTTCCAGTTACTATTAAATGTGTTCAAGAAGGTTTAAAAGTACCCAAGCGGGTCAGTGATTTTGTTTTGCCTATTGGTGCAACGGTGAATATGGATGGTACCTCATTGTATCAGGCGGTTGCCGTTATTTTTCTTGCTCAATTTCATGGTGTAGATTTGTCTATATCTCAACAATTAGGGATTGTAGCTACAACAACACTTGCTTCTATTGGCTCTGCTGCCGTTCCAAGTGCTGGTTTAATTATGCTAATGTTTGTACTGAATTCTGTGGGCCTAAATCCGATGTGGATCGTTATCATTTATCCAATTGATAGAATCTTAGATATGTGTCGGACCGTTATTAATGTCTCAAGTGACGCCACAGTTGCCGCGATTGTAGCCAAAACGGAGGAGTGATTACCAACAAAATTAAAGGCGATTTAAAAGACGATTTAGTGTCTTAGGTTCTATGTCGTGATTGCCCTCAAATTGTATTGTTTCAAATCCTAATTTTTGATATACAAGAAGCTCCTTTTCTAAAAGCGAGGAGGTAAGAAATTCATCTTTATTCCCAACGAGAAAATAGCTCTGCTCAATTGGGGTATTGGGCTTTTCAATATCCGGCGGAAATACAGATGCCCAAAGGATAAAGTGACTAAATAATTTAGGTTGACTGTAATACCACCTCGCTGCAGTTGCCCCTCCTTGTGAGAATCCAAGTAGTATAATCTTTTCGAAAGAGTTTTCTTTGAGTTGTGCTGTTAGCCATTCTGTCAGCCAATTCAGATTGTCATTAATGTCATCCTCACGTGCTTCTTTCGTCATCCATGAAGCACCAACACGACCGGAATACCCGTTTTTATAAAATCGATGTGGTCCTTCAGGTGCGAGAATTGTGAAGTCCTCAGAGCAGCCATTAAATTTTCGGATAAAATACTCGGCAAGCTGGCCATATCCATGCATTGCGATGAGTAGATTTTTGGGATTTTTTTCTGCAGGAATAGAGAAATACCGATAGGTTTTTGTGGATTTAAATCTGTGGCTCATATTTTGCTGTATACCTTATAAAATTAATAAATTTGCAGTGTGCTTCGGTATTATTTTAAGGCCTTTTTAGTTGGTATTTTGCTTTGTTTTACCAGTGTGGTTTTTGGGCAACAAAAAATCATCGTTATGGATCAGACCTCAGGGTTTCCTATTCACGATGTTTATGTGACAGTTTATTGCCACAACCATACTCATGATTTAGCAACGAGCTTGGAGCGAAAGGAGCCAAATCTTTGCGGTGAGTTTTTTACGAATAAAAAAGGTAAATTTCAAACCGATTTGTTTAATGGGAAAGATTCTACTTTCTTCGACCTATTATTTTTTCACGAAAATTATAAAGTACATCGATTAAATTACGATTCATTAGTGAATCGTGAATTCAAAGTTTTTCTTGAGTCCAATGCCAACACATTGGACGAAATGGTTGTCTCGGCAAATCGAATTTCTGAGAAAAAACGAGATGTGATACAAAAAATCAGGGTAATCAAAAGTGAAGAAATTCAAAATCAAAATCAGTCATCAATGGCCGATTTGGTTGGTGCTTCAGGAAATATATTCGTTCAGAAGAGTCAGCTAGGAGGGGGGAGTCCGATTATAAGAGGTTTTGAAACGAATAAAGTGTTGATGGTTATAGATGGTGTACGCTTGAACAACGCAATATACCGAGGCGGTCATTTACAGAATATCATAACCCTTGACAATTCAATCATGGAGCGGGTGGAGGTTTTGTTTGGCCCCGGATCGGTGGTCTATGGTTCAGATGCAATAGGAGGGGTGATGAGCTTTACCACCAAGGATCCAAAACTTAGCCATAAAGAAAAACCGCTTGTCATCGGAGATGCCTATACAAGGTATTTTAGCGCTGCCAATGGCTTTGCAACAAACGCACATGTATCTGTTGCTAATAAGAAATTAGGATCTTTAAGCTCTGTTACCTTTTCTGATTTTGGTGACTTACGACAAGGTTCGAATAGGTCTAATTTTACAGAAGGTTTTGGTGCTCGAAATTGGTACGTAACCCAAGTAAATGATTTGGATACCATGGTGACTAATTCTGATCCAAATCTACAGGTAGGTTCTGCTTATCAGCAGCTAGACTTGTTACAGAAGTTTATATATAAGCAGAATGATTTTATAACGCATAAGCTGAATTTGCAGCTTTCTAATTCGAGTAACATCGATAGATATGATCGCTTGACACAAATGGAAAATGGGGTCGCTAAATATGCTGAATGGTATTATGGACCGCAATATCGGTTTCTATCTTCGTATACTTTCGAGCATTCAAATTCAAATAAATGGTATGACAATGCAAAGCTTATTGCAGCCTATCAGGCGATTACGGAGAGCAGAATGGTAAGAAGGTTTCAAGATGATCAGTTAAAAAGTAGAATAGAAGATTTAGATATTTTCACACTAAATATCGACTTTTCAAAGGATTTAATTCAAGTCGATGGGGAGGGCAATTTAATGAGTAAACATGAGCTAAATTATGGATTGGATGTATCACATAACATAGTTGAATCAACGGCTTATTCGATGGGAATTTATACATTTCTCAATACACCTCTTGATACGCGTTATCCCGATGGAGGGTCTGATATGTCCTCATTTGCAGTGTACTTTACGGATACTTGGGAAATCAATACACAGATGATTTTAAATGGTGGAATACGTGCCTCACATGTGAGACTTAATGCATTGTTTGTCGATCAAACCTTTTTCCCTTTTCCATTTAATTCCATCAATCAACAAAATTCATCAATCAATGGTAATTTAGGTGTGATATATATGCCAAATAAAGGGATGAGATTTACGCTGTCATCCGCTACGGGTTTCCGTGCCCCAAATGTAGATGATGTATCTAAGGTATTTGAGTCTGTTCCGGGCAAAGTTATTGTCCCTAATCCAGATTTGAAGTCTGAATATTCGTATAATTTGGAGCTGGGAGCAGAGTTTCTTTTCTTCAGAAACATCAATCTCTCCACCAATATTTATGGGACTTATTTAACCAATGCCTTGACCATTCAAGGGGGTACAATAGATGGTGCAGATTCTATTTTTTACGATGGTTCGTATAGTCAAGTGATTACGACCACCAATGCAAATAGAGCTTTTGTTTGTGGGCTTGAAGGCCTGATAAGTGGAACAATAGGACGTCACCTTATCCTTTATTCAACCTTGAATTATACCTATGGTCGTATTTTAACGGATACGGTTCCATATCCTTTGGATCACATTCCACCGCTTTTTGGGAAGGTAAGTATCAAATACCAAAAGAAAGGATGGAATGCTGAAGCCTTTGTCAATTATTCAGCATGGAAGCGCTATGCTGATTACAACCTTCTTGGTGAAGACAATTATGCCTTTGCTTTGGAAGGTTTGGGAATGCCGAGCTGGTATACCGTAAATGCGAGAATCAGCTACGCTTTTTCAAAGAATCTTTCTTTACAGGTGGCTTGTGAAAATATTTTAGATCGAAATTACCGAAGCTTCGCCTCCAATATTTCTGCGCCCGGTCGTAATTTCATACTTACCCTTCGGGGTCATCTTTAGCCGAAAAATATTTACCCTGTTTAGGTACATAAAAGAACCTCTTTCTTAGGTCTTGGGAGTTTACAACCTTAGGCTTGAAGATAAAGGGGTCTATTTCTCCTTTTGGCGCCTCGATTTTTGCGTTGTACACAAGAATATCCCTGACCGGACCATTGCCTGGATTAAATGCGAAGCTATAGGCTTCGGAATTAGGTGTGCCAAAGCCATCAAAGTTTTTCCATTGGAAAACCTTACTTGGCTTGTTGTTAAACAAAAAATAAACCTCTTTATAGCTCGAGTTACGTATTCTGAAATCTACGACTAGATCCTTGTGTTTATTGGAGGAAATATTAGCGAAACTAATGTCTAATGGGAGTAGAGGGGAAGAGGGTACCGGAACTGGTATAGAAAAGGAATTACTTCGTCCATCATAAAATATAAAAGCATTAAATGGACCCATATATGCAAGCTTTTTAGCTTGAGCAACGTGACCGGATTCAATCGCTGTTTGTTTCGCGTATGCCAATCTATTTACGCTAATAATTGCATCAATTTCCTTATCTGGGTTCAATGCTTCTGTGTGGATGGTGTAGGTAAATTTTTCTCCATCTACAGTATTCAATGTTTCTCGGATGTATTTTCGAATGACTGAGTCAGCATAAAAGGCGCTACTATCAAGTAGATAACCAATTTTATCGTCAGTATTTTTATTTGTAATGGAATCAAAAATATCTGACTCTTGTGCAGGCCCAATTGCTTCCTCATTTGAACAAGCCACAAAGAACCATAAAATTAGAGAGCAGTAAATAATTTTCATAATCAAATATAGTTATTATGCTTGCTTATCTCAGCGGTACCTTTTATTAAATCAAGGTTTTATGAGAACTGAAACCTTGGAACATCATTTGCGTTAAATAATTTAGAAAATCGACGGACATGACAAGAAATGTACAGACCCTGAGAACAAATCGAGTAAAGAAAGCAAAATTAAAGTTGTCAAGGCACAAACAATTGGGTATCAAAAGTAAAATTGATATTTATGAGGTCGCTTCTTTAATGGATACGGTGAATAATAGAACTAGGATAGAAAATGAGACGATGCTTTTTTCCGTTCATATGAATTAAGCCATCTATTATGATTCAATAACGCCGGACCCTAATAAAATTCCTCCTTTATACCAAGCAACGAATTGTCCGGGGCTAATTCCTTTTTGCTTTTGATCAAATAGCACGTAAGTAGCATTATTTTCCCGGATGAGCTTGCCTTTTTGTAATGGCTGTCGGTATCTGATTCTGAACTCGTATTGTTCTGTCTCCTTATTTGTTTTTTGACTGATCCAGTTTAAAGTTTTCTCTTCAATCTTTAATGCAATTCGATTTAGACCAGGGTGTTCATCTGTTTGCCCCGAGTAGACGATATTATTTACTGTATCTGTTGCAATGACAAAACTAGGAAGTGGTCTTCCGCCTATGTGTAAACCTTTTCTTTGGCCAATGGTGTAGAAATGAGCTCCAGAATGCTGGCTAACCTGTTTTCCATCATTTTTGTTGTACGCGAAAGGTAGGCACAATGATTCTAAATCACCATTGTCTATATTATTGTACTTTTTATACTGTAGCATGTCTCCAGGGATTTCAATTACAGGTCCATTTTTCGCATCTAGTTTTTGTTGTAGGAATTCAGGAAGCTTTATTTTACCAACGAAGCACAAGCCTTGAGAATCTTTTTTATCTGCCGTAACCAAATTTATTTCACTGGCTATTTTGCGGACCTCACTTTTTAGTAATCCTCCAATGGGAAACAACGCCTTTGAAAGCTGCTCTTGTGTGATTTGACATAAGAAATAGGATTGATCCTTGGAGGGGTCTTTACCCGAAAGTAACTCCCACTCTTGATTCTCGTTCATTTCTTTTTGACAATAATGACCTGTCGCGACATAATCAGCACCCAAATCCAAAGCTGCTTTCAAGAATACATCAAATTTAATCTCTCTATTACACAAGACATCTGGGTTTGGTGTTCTTCCCTTTTTGTATTCGTTGAACATGTAGTTCACAATACGCTCCTTGTATTCTTTGCTTAAGTCTATTACCTGAAATGGTATACCTAGTGAATCGGCTACCATCAATGCATCATTTGAGTCATCGATCCATGGACACTCGTCTGATATTGTAACAGATTCATCGTGCCAATTTTTCATAAACATACCAATCACTTCGTAACCTTCTTTTTGAAGAAGGTATGCAGCTACACTAGAATCCACTCCACCAGAAAGTCCCACCACGACTCTTTTCATATTGCAAAAATAGGAGTAATTGTCAATTTTTTACTGACCAAGCGCTAAGATTAAGGAATTACCTCTTTTTATCTTTTTTTTGATCGTGTGTGCGATAAATGAAATAAAAGATGCTAAAAACGCTATTTATTGTAGGTTTTCGTGGTTACTCCATTGTTCCAGGTTTCAATAATAAATCCTCTGTGATTTTGATCAACCTCTTGACCCATTAGATTTGTTCTTGTCACAACATGTGTTTTGGCTGATTGAATTTCAACTGGGATAATTTGGAAAAACTCTGTTGTACCATCATAATCTGTTTGAGATAGCTTGTAGTAAATTGTATTATTTTCGATGGATTGTAAAATAATGTTTCGGTCAATATACTGATAGGTAAGCAATTGATTTGAATTACCTGCACCTGAGACCTTTGTAATGTCCTCCCAAGTTTGACCGTCAAAAGACCTCCATAGGGTGAAATAGTTATTGTCTTTTTCAGATGCTGTTGACCAGTCCAATTGTATTGAATTTCCAAAACCTGAAAGTAATTTTCCTGAAAAAGAGTTTAATGTGATTGGTAGTGGGTTAAAACTAGTATGCAGCCGAATGTTTGGAAGATCTCTAATTTCACTCGAGCTTGCTGTGGGATAGGAGTTGTCTCTGTACCATATATGACAACGGTTGCTCACGTTTCTTCCTTCGAGCCATCCATATCCACTTCCCCAGCTTCCATCTCTATTTTCCCAGGTAATCAATATATTACTCGTTCCATCCCAAATAAATGGTGTGTCAAAATCAAATTGGCCCCAAGTGATTCCTGTAAAGCCTCTAAAATTAAATTCGTCTTTCACTATTGTGGTGTTCGATATTGTCAATGAACTGTAATCAGGTGATCCGGGATCTGGTAGGCTTGACTCAACGATATGTGACATTTTAATAGTCTGATTATTCAATTCATATCCACTATCCCAGCTATTGAATTGAAATTGAATCGCTGTAATAGAATTACCCGCTGATACTCCAACTCCTTCCAGTTCACTTGCTAGATATAGCATGGCAGACTGAGAATAGTCAAACAAGCCATAAGCAGGTGTTCCCGCACAATTTTCAAATTCTGAACCTATTTGACTGATTTGTTGGCCGAAAATAGAAATTGATATAGTGCTTAAAATAAGGAGAGATGATAGATTTTTCATGACAGTTTCGTAGTAGTTTATTTGCTAAATTCATTCTTTTACGGGCGCAAAAGTACTACATTTATTTGATTGCAAAACAAAATGTTTCTAACTTTTATATCTAAAAAAAACACCTCACATTTTCATTATGCGAGGTGTTGCTATGACTAATAAACTCGGTGTAAATTCTGAAATGCAAGGATTCGATTTGAGAATTACACGTAGTTAACCAATATTGTAACTATAACGATGAAACGACCTCAGGGATGCCTGTATTTTTAATAATTTATAATGTTTGCTGAAGACGAGTTGAATATGGGTTTGAAATTCGAGAAGTAGCTCAATTTTGCTAAATTAAGTGCCATAAAAATTAGGATGGGTTATTTCGATTCAGCGAGTGAATACAGTTCATGCCATCTATGGCAGCTGATACAATACCACCCGCGTAACCTGCGCCTTCTGCGCAGGGGTATAGATTTTTGATATCAACGTGTTGGTGCGTTTCTTTATTTCTTGGGATGAGAATGGGAGAGGATGTTCTTGATTCAGGTGCATGGAGCACTGCATCATTTGTGATAAAGCCTGGAATCTTTTTGTTGAAATCTAAGAACGCATTTCTCAATCTTCGTACGATGAATTCAGGAAAAACCTCATCCATTTCGACGCTGGTGATTCCTGGTTGATATGAGCTTCGAGGGAAATCACTTGATTTTATCTTTTGCATAAAATCCGCGAGACGCTGCGCTGGTACGTTTTGATTTTTACCTCCCAATTTCCATGCTTTTTGCTCAATTTTTTTTTGGAATTTGATGCCACAAAATGGATCTTCGGGATTTTCTAAGTCATCAGGCTCAATCGATACAACAATTCCAGAATTGGCATAAGGGTTGTTTCTTTTAGATGGCGACCATCCATTGGTAACAACCTCGTCAGGTGCCGTGGCACAGGGTGCAATAATACCTCCTGGGCACATACAAAATGAGTAGACTCCTTTTTTGTCGACTTGAGTTACAAGTCTGTATGATGCAGGTGGTATGACGTCATCGTTAACTCTACCATAATATTGTGCTTTATCGATAAACTCCTGGCTATGCTCAACACGTACACCAAGTGCAAAGGGTTTCGCTTGAATATGAATTTGCTTTTCGTGAAGCAATTCAAAAATATCCCGTGCAGAGTGACCAGTTGCGAGTACAACATTATCTACTTGGATTCTCTTTTGCTGATTCAATGTAATTGAATGAATGAGGTCATCCTTAATTTCTATATCTGTCAATTGATGATTGAAATGAATTTCTCCACCCATTTCAATGATTTTATCACTCATTGCAGCAACAATCCTTGGAAGTTTGTTTGTCCCGATATGAGGATGCGCTTCAACAAGAATATCCTTCTCGGCTCCGAAGTAAACAAATGTTTCTAAAACCTGATTAACAGCTCCTCTCTTTTTCGATCTTGTATAAAGCTTACCATCGGAATAGGTTCCTGCACCTCCTTCACCAAAACAATAGTTACTGTTTTCATTTACAATTCCTTTTCTATTGAGCTGACCTATGTCTTTTATTCTTTCTTTTACGGCCTTTCCTCGTTCAAATACAATTGGTTTTATTCCCAATTCGAGTGCACTGAGGGCCGCAAATATACCTGCAGGTCCCAAACCTATGATGTGGACCTCTTTTTCCGAATTTAGAGGTTCGAATTTTGGTTCATAATTTTTTGCTGGTCTTTCATTTTCGAAAAAGACATGAAAGGTACATAAAACACGAATGTTCTTATTTCGTGCATCAATACTTCGCTTATGCCATTTAAATTGAAAAGAAACGGAAGCATCTAGTCGTAGCTTTTTTGCAATTAACTTTTCCAAATAAGATTCGTCTTTCGCTTTCTCTGGAGTAACATGAAATGAGATTTCTTTCATTAGGATTGGAAAATTATTGAAAACCACCAGCCTTTGTTGTAAAGCTCATCTATGGGTTTTGCAACAGGAGAATAGTCTTGTATAAAAGTACTTTTGACACCGTGCGAGTATTTAATTTCAATCGAAAATTTAAAAAATGGGGCATAAAAATCTATTCCTCCACCTAGCTGTCCATGTATATCATATCTATTCAGTTTGATAAATGGATCAATATAATTTTGTGAGGCATCTTGTTGCGATTGCAGGTCAATTGAATATTGCCCCCCAAATAGGGCATAGGCTGCAAAATTATTGAACCTTTTTGTTCTGAAAACAAAGGTTAATGGAAAGTCCAAGGATGTCGCATTTATTCTTTCCTCACTCATGCCTTTTGGGAAATTCGTACTATCCAAGCTTCGATAGGTAAGTGTTTTCTCTTGAAAAGAGAGTCCAGGCATAAAACGAAGGCGAAGAACCGGTGTTCCCAATTTAAGCGTTGTTAAAATACCCAACTGCCCTCCGGGCTGAGATTCATTTTGAACCGATACCAATCCATGTTCTTCATATGCGTTCGGGTTTTGATATACTGTGAGGTCTGTGCTGTTTATTCCGAGCATGAAGCCAAATCGAAATGCTTTTTTATCAAAATTTTTAAAGCGTTGTTGTTTCAGCTTTTGTCCGTGACTGAACAGAAACAGAAACAAAAAAATGAAACTTAGGAGCGACTTCATATTCAGATAACGGAAAGAAGCGTTCAATGTTGCAGTTTTATTTGATTCCAGTGTAAATTGTGGCAATCCCACCGCTTACTGGTGATGCAGTTACCTGCTTGTAGTTTAATTTGCTCAAAATATCAGTGAAATCTTTGCCTTCCGGAAATGCCTCAACACTCTCGGGCAAGTAGGCATATGCCTTTTCATCTTTAGAAATGTTTTTTCCGAGGGTTGGTATAATGTACTTCGAATAGAATCCAAATGCCTGCTTTATTGGAAATGTTTTTGGTTTAGAGAATTCCAAAATTACCGCTTTTCCACCTGGCCTAAGTACCCTTAGCATTTCCGAAAGACCTTTTTCTAGGTTCTCAAAATTTCGAACACCAAAACCTACAGTCAATCCATCAAAGTAGCAGTCTTCAAAAGGAAGCATTTCCGAGTCTGCTTGCTGCATGGTTACAATGTGGTCAATCTTGCGTTTGATCATTTTTTGTCTACCCACTTCAAGCATCCCGTTAGAAATATCAATACCTACAACCTTTTCTGGATCTAGTTTTAAGTTTGCTATTGCGAAATCACCAGTGCCTGTGGCAATATCAAGTATTCTTTTGGGTTCAGTTGAACGCAAAGCCTTCACCGCTTTTTTTCGCCAAATTTTGTCAATTCCAAGTGACAGAAAGTGGTTCAAAAAATCATATTTAGCCGAGATATTATCGAACATTTGTTCAACCTCTTCTTTCTTTGATTTTTCGCTATTGTATGGCTTGACCGGTTTATCTGACATAATACTTAAACAATTTACTGCTGAAGGAGTTCTCGAACTTCATTTTTTAATTTTTCGAAAGATATACTGACCACACCCGGCTTTTCACATACCATGCCACCTGCAATGTTTGCAATCTCGGCTATTTTAGAAATTGGGGCGCCTGCAAGATAACATAACGTAGCGACTGCAATAACTGTATCTCCAGCACCCGAAACGTCAGTAATTTCCCTTTTATGGGCTGGGATATGGTATTTTTCTGAGTCATTACATATGTAAACTCCATGCTCTGACAGCGTAATTAATGAGATTTCATGAGGCAATACTTTTCTCAGCTTGTTTACTGAAGCTTCAAAAGCGAAAAGATTGCTTTCAAAGTCAAAATCAAGATTCAAACCCTCCTTGAGCTCTTTGAGATTTGGTTTAAATAAACTCAGACCATTGTAGGAGTGGAAATTAACCTTTTTGGGATCTGCGGTTACAGGGATATTACGTTTAGCTGCTTCTTTAATAATACGTTGAATATTATTTTCGTTAAGTACTCCCTTATCATAATCTTCGAGAATGATTGCATCCAAACCGATTTCTATTAGGTTCAATATCCTTTCGAATAATACTTTTTCATGGTCAGTAGATAAGGGGTGTGTATCCTCTGAATCAACTCGTAAGAGCTGTTGTTTTGATGAAATCACTCTGGTTTTAACAGTTGTTTTGCGCAAGTCGCTCTTCACTAGGCCTTCTGAGGAAATTCCTCTCTTTTTGAAAAGTCCCTCCAAAATTTGTCCCTCCGAATCTGTTCCGACGACAGAAGCAATAATAGGAAATGCGCCTAAGTTTTTTAAATTCAACGCGACGTTTCCAGCACCACCTATTCTATTTTCTTTCTTATCCAGAGCGACCACCGGAACAGGAGCCTCTGGACTGACCCTGGTGACCTTTCCAAGGATGTATGCGTCAAGCATAACGTCACCTACGACGAGGACTCGTTTTCCCTTAAATTCCTTTAAAATAGATTCGTAATTCACTTAGTCTAGTTTTGCTAGGGCTTTTTTAATTCTACGCATGGCCTCTTTCAGGGTTTCCTCCGAGGCCGCGTATGAAATACGAAAGCAATTTGGATCTCCAAATGCATCTCCCGTAACTAAAGCGACTAGAGCTTCTTCAAGTAAATAAAGACACAAGTCACTCGCATCTTTAATCATTGATTTACCGTTCATTTTGCCAAAATAAGCACTGCAATCAGGGAAGACATAGAATGCTCCGCCAGGATGGTTTGTTTTAATGCCTGGTATTTCTGCTAAAGCGCCGAGCACAAGGCCCCGTCTTGATTTAAACGCCGATATCATATCATTTAGTACCTCTGGGTCTGCATCCATTGCGGCAATGGCGGCCTTTTGTGTAATACTCGAGGTTCCGGATGTAAATTGCCCTTGTACTTTTGTACAAGCACTGGCTATAGCCATAGGTGCACCTATATAACCTAGTCGCCATCCTGTCATTGCCCATGCTTTTGAAACACCATTAACGGTCACGACTTGATTGTAAACATCATCAAACTGCGCAAGGCTCTCATGTTTACTTTCAAAATTGATGTGCTCGTATATTTCGTCGCACAAAACAATGAGCGATGGAAATTTTTTAATTACATCTGCTAGGTCTCTTAATTCAGTTCGGCTATACACTGAACCTGTTGGGTTACATGGCGTAGAGAAAATCATGAGCTTGGTTTTCGGAGTAATTGCATGCGCTAAGTCTTTTCCTGAAATTTTAAAGTCTTTGTCAATTCCAGCATTTACTAATACTGGAACTCCACCTGCTACTTTTACGATTTCGATATATGAAACCCAAAATGGTGCAGGTATAATGACCTCGTCGCCTGGATTAATTAAAGTAAGCACAACATTTGCGATGGATTGTTTCGCTCCTGTCGAAACAACAATTTGGTCTTTGTTGTAGTTTAAATTGTTATCTCTTTTGAATTTATTCGAAATACTTTCACGCAAATCATCATAGCCAGGAACCGGCATATATTTTGTAAAATTATTGTCCATTGCTTCATTCGCTGCATCCTTAATAAATTGCGGTGTATTAAAGTCTGGTTCTCCAAGGGAAAGCGAAATGACGTCTTTTCCTTCGGATTTGAGCTCGCGGCTTTTTCGCGACATGGCAATGGTAGCGGATTCTTCCATCGCTAACAAGCGTTCTGATAATTGGATCATACAAATATAATTTTGCCGCAAATTTAATCAAATTCAAGTCTGAACTGATTGTTAATGGTCACAATTTAATATCTTATTTATCAAAAAGATCAGGCCGTCTTTCTTGGGTTCTTTCCTGGGCCTTTTTTTCTCTCCATTTTTCTATTTCAGGAAAATTTCCTGACAGTAAAACTTTTGGAACTTTCCAGCCCCTATATTCAGGAGGTCTCGTATATACTGGTGGAGATAATAAGTTGTCTTGAAAACTATCTGTAAGTGCCGAAGTTTCATTATTCAGTACCCCTGGAAGCAGTCGCACGATGGCATCAGTTAGAACTGCAGCTGCCAGCTCTCCTCCCGATAACACATAGGAGCCTATTGAGAGCTCCTTTGTGATAAAATGCTCTCGAATCCGTTCGTCTATTCCTTTATAATGACCGCAAAGCAGTATTAGATTTTTCTTCAAGGATAGCTCATTGCAAATGCCCTGTTGTAAAAGGGCACCATCAGGAGTCATAAAAATCACCTCATCATAGGTTCTTTCTTTTTGGAGCTTTTCAATTATTGCTACAATGGGTTCAATACTCATGACCATTCCCGCACCACCACCATATTGATAGTCATCTACATTCTTATGCTTATCTGTTGAGTAATCTCGAATATTGTGTAAATGTATGTCAACATGTCCCTTGTCTTGAGCTCTTTTCATGATTGAAGCAGAAAAAGGGCCCTCGAGCAGCTCAGGAAGTATGGTTAAAATATCAATGCGCACGGTCAAATTTACAAACAATATAAATTCTTCAAACCATGACTAAAAAAAAGCCCTAAAATTATATTTGTTTCATATTCATTAAACATCATCCTCTGAGAACTGATGAAACTGAGAGAATAATTTTTATTTTAGGTGCTCATTAAAATCAATTACATTGTTCAAACATATATTTTTTGCAATTTTTCTCGTTTTGATAGGGAATAAATACAATGCTCAATGCGAAGACATTACCTTGGCTTCAATTACCAGCCCTGGGCCGTATTCAGTTTCTACTCTCAAAGAAGGCATTGACGAAATCAGAAATGGCCCTGATTATGATGGGGCGACTATATATTACCCCGATAATGGTGTTCCGCCATATTCAGGTATTGCAATTATTCCGGGTTATTGTGGTGTAGAGTTGGATATTCAGGACTGGGGTCCTTTTTATGCCTCCCATGGTATTATCGCCATTACTTTAGGCACAAACAATCCATGTGCGGATTGGCCTGCGTCCCGGGCATTGGCTTTATTAGATGCTATTGAAACCGTAAAATCTGAAAATACGCGTGATGCATCCCCATTAAATGGAAAGGTTGATATAAATAGCTTTGCCGTTTCCGGATGGTCTATGGGTGGAGGAGGAGCACAGTTGGCAGCCTCTATCGATCCATCCTTAAAAGCAATTGTAGGGTTGTGTCCTTGGTTGGACTTAAATGGATTTGAGGATTCTGATTTAATTCATGATGTTCCAGTTTTGATTTTCACGGGTCAAAACGATAATATTGCCAATTCTGCAGAATATGGTTATATGCATTATCAAACGACTCCTTCAACTACGGAAAAGCTTTTTTTCGAAATGTCAAATAGTGGTCATGATGCTGCGAATTCGCCGGATATGTCTTCTGGAGAGGCAGGGGTTTATGCACTTTCATGGTTGAAGACATACCTTCTTGAGGATCCTTGTTATTGTGGTTTTTTATTGGAAAATCCATTAAATGCATCGGCTTATGAAACAAATATTGAGTGTGAATTATTAGCGCTAACAGGAAATACTAATGAAGAATTAATGTTGCTTTACCCAAATCCATCCGATAAGTATATCACCATATCTTTAGAAGATTTACAACGCGTGTCATATGCAATATTTAATAAAGCTGGTAAGTGCGCTAAAAGTGGTTTTGTATCTCAACAAAGTAATCAAATACATATAGATGACCTTGTGAATGGTACCTATATACTAAAGGCAGGAGATCAAGTCTATCAATTTATGAAATATTAAACACATGAATTTTACAGTGCGCGTAGGCGTAGTCTTTTACTTATTCTTTTTTTCAATCAATATAAGCGCTCAAAGCATTTGGGAAGGAAATACTACTCCGACTTATATTGAGCTCAGCGAGCATCTTATTCGGGTTTCAAAGTCTAGTGATAATGTAGAGCTATACAATATGGGTAAGTCGGATTACGGTTTACCCATATATGTCTGTATTGTAAATGGTGCAAAGGATTCTCTTCAGACTTTTAAAAAAGCGAGAAACGAAACCACAATCCTTTTCAATAATGCCATTCATCCAGGAGAACCTGATGGAGTTAATGCTTGCCTTATCTGGCTTGATCAAATACTCAGTTCCAAAAGCACATTAGGGGAAATGCCGGTAGTTGCTTTTATTCCGTCTTATAATGTAGGTGGGATGATCAATCGGTCTACCAATAGTCGGGCGAATCAGAATGGACCTGAGGAATACGGATTTAGAGGAAATGCACAGAATTTAGATTTGAATAGAGATTTTATCAAAATGGATTCAAAGAATGCCTTTGTATTTTCAAAGATTTTTCATGGTCTTGATCCTGATGTTTTTGTGGACAATCATGTTTCAAATGGAGCAGACTACCAATATACCTTGACCTACATTTCGTCATTGAGCGACCGCTTGCCTCCATCAATCAGAAAAATCACAAATGAAAGCCTCTTGCCAAGTCTAGAAAAAGACCTAGATCAAAACTATGGTATTGATCTTTTTCCATATGTTGACCTTAAGGGGCAGACTCCTGAAGGAGGAATCGTGTCATTTAATGATCTTCCTCGCTACTCTATGGGGTATACCGCTCTTTTTCAATCCTTAAGTTTTACTGTTGAAACCCATATGCTGAAACCTTTTCCTCAAAGAGTCCAAGCAACCTTAGCCTTTATGAAGGCACTTATTTCTTGGACTACTAAGCATAAAAAACTCATAGAAAGGTCACGATTAAAAGCACGTAAGTCAACCGCAGACGCCACAACGTATCGTTTCAACTACAACTCTGATGGAAATGTTGATTCCATTCTTTTCAAGGGTTTCGAGCATTCTTTTATGAAACATCATATCACAGGCTTAAACAGGCTCAAATATGATACATCGGCGCCTTACATTCGAAATATTTCACAATATAAAAGCTTTGAGGCTAAGCGCGAGGTTCGGATTCCTAAATATTATTTTGTTGGACGTCAAGAAAAGGATGTGATTAAAAGACTGAAGGCAAACAAGATAGAAATGAAGAAGCTTAAAAATGATACTCTTATTCAGTTGGGTACTTTTGAGGTTGTTGATTTTGACGTTTCAAATCGCCCCTATGAGGGTCACTTTCAACTGAAGAACATCAAGGTAAATCTCGGGGAGAGGAGGGTTACTTTAAAGAAGGGTGATGTGAGGATTGCAACAAACCAACAGAATGCATCCTTTATACATTCCGTATTGCAACCGGAGGCTGAAGATTCTTATTTGAGCTGGAATTTTTTTGATAGCTATCTGCAGCAAAAAGAATACTTTTCGAGCTATGTATTTATTGATAAAATTGAGGAAATATTGAATAAGAATGATGATCTAAGAAAGGCATATGAATCGAAAATGGAAAAGGACCTAGATTTTCGAAAATCCGAGTGGGCGCAACTCTACTTTATATACAAGGGAAGTCCATATTACGAAAAGACAGTGAATATATTGCCTGTATTCTTTCAGTACTAAAACGAAGGACAGGATATTTTCCTAAAGTTTCTAGGCTTTCTTCTGCATTTG
>CAJXCU010000016.1 GCA_913051935.1 uncultured Flavobacteriales bacterium | reverse complement strand
CCAATGCTGTGATTGGTTCAAATGTCACCATTAAATACGGATTCGTATTGACTGACACACCTAACCTTCTGAATGGAGAACATAAAGAAGTTGACGGGATTCAAGATGGTACCTTTATCGGTGCCAATGTCACACTTATGCCAGGTTTCAAAATAGGTAAAAACTGCATTATCGGCGCTTGCTCTCAGGTCAGATCAAATGTTCCAGACAACGAAATATGGTATGGCTCGCCAGCCCGATTTCATAAAAAAATGTAACTCAACAGTTTCATGCTTATTCCATTTTTAGATTTAAACAAAATAAATTTAAGGTTTGAAAAAGAATTTCTTCAAGCGACTAAGTGCATCATTCGAAATGGTTTTTTTGTTTTGGGTGAGCAAGTGCATACATTCGAATCTGATTTAGCAGAATATATTGGATGTCAACATGTAATTGGGGTCGCTAATGGGCTTGATGCATTAACGTTAATCTTCAGAGGATACAAAGAACTCGGTTTATTACAAGAAGGTGATGAGGTTATTGTCCCTGCAAATACATATATAGCAAGTATTTTAGCGATTACAGAAAATGGACTGAGACCAAGACTAATAGACCCTAACCCAGATACCTTCAATTTAGACTTAATTGAAGAAAATATTTCTGAAAAAACGAAGGCAATATTACATGTCCATTTGTACGGATTAGCCACCTGGAATGATAAATTATATAAAAGTCTTCAACAAAAAGGAATCCTTATAATTGAGGATTGCGCCCAAAGTGTAGGCTGTCTTCATCAAGGAATTCAGTCAGGTAATCTCGGGGATGCCGCCGGATTCAGTTTTTATCCCGGAAAAAATTTAGGTGCTTTGGGAGACGGAGGAGCAATATCAACAAACAATTCCGATTTGGCGAATATCGTTCGTGCCTTAGGGAATTATGGTAGCCATAAAAAATATCACAATCAATTTAAAGGAATCAATAGTAGGTTAGATGAAATTCAAGCTGCATTTTTAAAAATCAAATTGAAAAAATTAGATGAGGACAACAATCAACGGAGATATTTAGCCTCAATTTATGACCAGGAACTAACTGATTTACCGATAATAAAACCGCTTTACAATAGATTCCATGTTTATCATTTATATGTTATTCGAACAAAACTCAGAGATGACCTGCAATCCTATTTACTAAAAAGAGGTATACAAACATTAATTCATTACCCGATCCCACCCCACAAGCAAAAGGCGTTCAAAAGCATAAGAAAGCTATCATTTCCAATTACGGAAAATATACATCAGGAAGTACTCAGTTTGCCAATTTCTCCCGTTTTAAGCAAGGAGGACATCAAAAATGTTTGTGCGGAAATAAAAACGTTTTTCACTTCCAAGATGTCTTAATAAAAAAGAATTGAACGAGACAAAAGCAAGAAAAATCAGAAACAAACGTGTTTTCCATGGCATCGTAAATTATGGATCTCAGGCTTCCCTTTTAGCTCAGGGACTGCGTAATATGAGCATCAATGCAAAAACCTACACCATTGGAGACCAGTATCAGAGGAATACAGATTTTGAATTCAAAAAAAGACACAGTTTACCTAGTAAATTTTTTTACCATGCTCTCGTTTATCCGATGGTCAAATTATATGCGTTCTTTTATTTCCAAACCTTTCATTTTTATTTTGGTAGAACTTTAACAAAAAAAAAATGGGACCTGCCATTTTATAGATTTTTTGGAAAAAAAGTTGTCATGCATTATTTAGGTGATGATATACGAAATTACAAACTGTTAATCACAAGATATAAATTACCTAACGATCATCTTTACGTTAAAAATGAAAAAAAGCATGATCAAATTGTAAGCCGAAGAATTCATAGAGAGATGAAATATGTAGACTTATTCTTAGCAAGTCTACCAACACATATTGACTTTGCAAAGGAATACGGATTGAGTGTAAATAATATAATCCCATTATCATTGAATTTAGAAAACCTTATTTTCAAAGAACAACCGAGAATCGTAAACGAAATCAGAATTATTCACGGAACCACAAACAGGAAATGGAAAGGGACATCCTTGATTGAGGAGGAAATAGCATCATTGATCGAAAAAGGTTATGCAATAAATTTCAAAGTCATAGAAAATATAACACATGATCGGCTAATTCAAGAAATTGAAAATTGTCATATCTATATTGACCAAATATCATTTGGTTGGTATGGTGCTGCTGCTCTTGAGTCAATGGCCATCGGCCGACCCACAATTGCCTTTGTTGACGAGTGTTATTTTAAATACATTGATTACGAGAAAAAAATACCAGTGATCAATGCCACCAAACTGAATTTTAAAGAGGTTCTAGAGGGTTTAATGAATAAACCTGAACAACTGAATCACATCAGCTTAAAATCACGTAAATTCGTTGAGGAACACCATGACATTCAAGTCACGTCAAAACTGCTTCTCGATTTATATCAAGATAAACTTTGGAGCTAATTTTATTGGTTCAATTAAAACCCTGACTAAGGAAAGGATTTTCTTCGCATGCTAAACAAAACGACTTCATATAAAGACATCGCTAAAACTTCGGTTTTATTTGGAGGTTCACAAATAGTAATCGTGATTACGAAGATCATTAAAACCAAATTCGTGGCTTACTTTCTTGGAACTCAAGGCTACGGTATATTTTCTCTGTACACTGCCGCAGTTAATCTTATCGGCACCTTTTCGAATCTAGGATTAAATACATCCGCTACCAAATCAATCGCCGAGAATTACAAGAACAACGAAAATGAGGATGTAATTAGGACCTTGACAATAGTCCGAAAAATTGTCTGGATTACAGGTCTTGCGGGTGGTTTTATTTGTTTGTTAATGTCATCGTTTTTAAGTGAAATGATATTCAATAATTCTGATTTCACATATGCCATAATGTGGCTTTCAATTGCAGTTGTATTGAATCAATTAACGCAGGGGAATACAATTTTATTGAGAGGATTGAGAAAACATAAGAGTTTAGCCAATTCTAATGCTACTGGCGCAATAATCGGGATGATCATATCTGTGTCCCTTTACGCTATTTGGGGAATAAATGCTATCGTTCCAGCCATCATTTGTAGTTCACTAGCCGCATATCTTCGCAGTACTTATTTCGCAAATAAAATAGAGGTTGATTGGATAAATATTGGTTTAAGAGATGCTTTTCATTCCTCTAAACCCATGCTGGCCATGGGTATTGTTTTGAGTATTACATCAGTATTGACATTATCCAAGGTTTTTTTTCTAAGGATTTATGTTGAGAGCGTTGGAGGTATTGAAGAAGTCGGTCTCTACCACTCCAGTTTTATTATCGTTAACTCATATCTAGGAATAATTTTCACCATAATGAGCACGGATTACTTGCCCGATTTAAGTACAAAAATCCATGACAAGAAATTGTACACAGATTTATTTAATAAACAATTGATTTTTGGAATGATGCTCATTATACCTTTGGTTTGTGCATTTTTATTATTCAATAAATGGATCATTATCCTATTGTTTAATTCGAAATTTAAAGGTGCAGAGCTTTTGATTGCATGGTCAGTTTTAGGTATGTTTTTTAAACTCATTAGCTGGACACAATCCTTTATTATTTTAAGTAAAGGCGATAATAAAAGATTCGCGTTGCACGAGATCACCTCCATCATTGTCACAACGATTATTACAATTCTCCTTTACAACAAGTATGGGCTGCACGGCATGGGAATTGGTTTTACAATTGGTTACTTTTATTACAGTTTACAAACATATTTTCTATGCCGACATTGGTACAAAATCGATTTCAATAAACAGTCAAAAATCACAATTTTTCTGGGTGCATTAATTCTTTCATCGGCATTCTTTACAATTGTAGTTATAAAGAACCTCGGATTAGGTATCATAGTAACATTAGTTTCATCCGTTTTTTCATTTTGGCAAATGAAAAAAATGGGGTTTACCTCAAAAATAAAATCTCTGTTGATGAGAAAAACAAAGAAAGCATAAAATGAACGATACAAAGTCCATTTTATTTATTACCGTAACGTTTCCTCCAAGATTATCGGTAGCGAGTTTGAGGCTTTATAATTACGCGAAATTATTTCACAAAAATGGATGGAAAGTTCATGTAATGACATGCACACAAAAGGATCAAAACATAACAGATGAATTTGACCTGAACATTTTTAAAATTATAGATGTCCCCTGGAAAGATCCATATGCAAAAATTCATAAGATTAAAAATAAATACCTTAGAAAAGTAATCACAAAATTTATGAGCTATGTCGTACCTCAGCTTTCGATTTGGTTACCTGACATAAGATTTAAATCTTGGAAAAGAAATGCAATACGCCTGGCTAATGAATTGATAAAGAAAGAGGAAATCTCACATATTTATACCACCTTTTCCCCTCCAAGCCCACATTTAATTGGTCAAAAATTAAAATCAAATCATAAAAATATATTTTGGATTGCAGAATACAGAGACTTATGGTCGTTTTCAGCCTCAAACAACTGGATAAAAAAAATCGTAAAAAATTTACATTTCCAATTAGAAAAACGAATTGTCCGAGAATCTGATGTTATTCTTGCGGTATCCAAAGGTCAACAAGCGATGATGCAAAAAAGACTAAAACGAAAGGTCCACCTGCTTTATAACGGATGCGATTTTGATTCATACATTGGTTTAGAAACAAAAAATGATGTCTTCAATATTGTCTACACTGGCAATTACTCAAAAAAATTCAATGATTTAGATTTATTTTTTGCATCCCTCAAAGAATTTGTAAACAATCAGAAAAATGAAAGTCGTCCAATTAAAGTAACATTTGTCGGTACGCCAAAGAATCATTTGATTCAAAGTAAAATAAAAGATTACAACATTGAAAATCACTGTGAATTCCTAAAAAAAATACCGAACATAGAGGTGAAAAAAATTCAAAAAAGAGCATCTTTACTTCTGCACTTTGCCTGGACCGATCACCGTCAAAAAGGGATTTTGAGCGGAAAAATATTCGAATATATGTCTGCACAAAAACCTATATTAAGTATCGGTTTTGATCAAGAATTATCGGAATTAATTGAACCCTACAATGGAAAAATGCTTCACAAAAAAGTGGAAATAATAGACTTTCTTGAAAATTTATACCACAATGCTCAACCAATAAAATCAACAAGTAATCAAGCGTCAATGATTTCAAAACAAAATCAATTTAGAGAACTAGAAAAAATAATTATTCAGTAAAATGTCCTCAACGACTTTTCTATATCGATTTTTCCCTTTTATATTCATCTACATTGCAAGTGTCGGCGTAATATTGCCCAAGGGTTCAATCGCCACGCAGCTTATTGGAACGCTTATACTAATTACGACGTTTTATCATTTTGTTAACAACTATAAATCCACGAACCTCTTCAATATTCTACTGACTTTTTTACTCTACATCTCATTCCTGTCGATATTTTCTTCAAAATTTCTTTATAGTTTATCGAATATAGCTTCGGCAGCAATTTGGATGTTAATATTACCCATCTCTTTCTTTCTAATAAGTAATATGACTCGATTTAGAAGGCTATTAAACTCGATTGCTTTCATCGGTGTTTTATATATATTAAATATAATAGTTTCAACAGTCTTTGGCATTACTGGAAAGTCCTATTCACGCGAGATTTTTCAAGTTGGAAACCTATTTACGGAAGGACTCAATTCCATGGCTTATGTACTCGTTGCAACCCCACTAATTATTCACTTTAGACCTAAAAACAAACGGCTCATATTCATACTTGCCATCATTATCTTTGTTCTAGTTTTTGTTCAGCTTAAAAGAATTTCCATTTTAGCTATACTGATCGGATTAATGGTTCAAATTCTTTACAGTAAAAATCGTATTTCAATTGTTCTAGGTCTTGTAGCAAGTGTGTTAATTATGCTGGTTGCTTTTCCGCTTTATGAAAATATTTTGAGTGTTCAATATAAAGTAAGAGAGAGAAGGTTAACCACGGTAAATATCGAGGAAGAAGGAAGGTACCAAGAAACCTTTCACGCCTTCAATGAAACCGTATTTTCAAATGATTTAAAACTTTTTTTGTTTGGGAAGGAGGTGTTTAACTCCCCGGGAAACTACGCCAATGGTAAATTTGGACCAAGAATGATTCACAACGACTATAATATGATCTTACATGGTTCAGGTGTTATTGGATTGCTACTCTTTATTACCTGGCCAATCCCTCTATATGTATTTTATAGAAAAATGAAAATTTTAGCTAAACCCTCTTTTGAAGACAAGCGACTTTTCGATATTATGACAGTTTTGTTTTTAAATTTATTAATTATGGGTTATCTGATAAGTCTTTCAGGAGGTATAAATGCTATTCTTTTCAATTCAATAAGGGTTGCCCTAATGGGAGGTATTCTGAGAATCCTTTATGAATATGCAGGAAAAACAGCAAAAAATTATAAACAATAATGAAATGGTGATGAATTTAATACGCTTCTTGAATAAAATCAGAAACACAATCAACACCGCTGTTTTTAGATGGACATATGCATCTCGTAGAAACGTAAAGCTCCAAAATGGATTCAGAATTAATAAATGGCCTTTAATGAGAGTTCATAGAAATGCTTCAGTTGTTTTGAGCGATAATGTATTGCTCAACTCATCCAATCACTCATACCATATCAATATGCATTCAAGGGTCAAAATCATGTGCGACGTGGGAGGTGCGGAAATTTACATTGGAAAGAATACGCGCATTCATGGAAGTTGTATTCATGCGTTCAAAAAAATACATATAGGAAATGACTGCCTGATTGCAGCTAATTGTCAAATATTTGATTCTAATGGACATCATTCGTCTCCAAATGAACGACGCATTAGCAATGGGACAGCAAAAGAGATAACAATCGGAGATAATGTTTGGATTGGTGCAAATTCAATTATATTACCCGGTGTTTCAATTGGCTCAAATTCCATAATAGCGGCAGGAAGTGTAGTAAATAAGTCTATTCCGGCAGAGCACATCGCCGGAGGAAACCCGGCAAAATCAATTAAACAAATCAATGAATAGTATCGTCATACTTGTAGACTACCTCAATAGATTTGGGTCAAAGCAAAAATCGAAAACTTATCGATCGGGAATGGATCTTGATACAATTAAAATGTATTTTGAAGAAAAAAAATTTGAAGTTGATATACTGAACATCTCAGAATCAGTTTTTCTCCTTAAAGAAAGAGAACCTAGTTATATCATTTATACCTCATCTGAGGATCATTACGGAAAGTATAAGAGTTTTATAGAGGATGTCATATTATTTTTACAGGACATTGGCCATATCTGTATCCCTTCTTACAAGTTTCTTCGAGCACACAATAACAAGGTATATATGGAGCTCCTTAGAACTGCATTCAAACTTTCTGATGACCCCATTTTTCAGACAAGTTATGGGGCAACAATAAAAGAATTGGAGAATAAATCATTAAAATACCCAGTAATCCTAAAGGGTGCGACTGGCGCATTATCCAAAGCTGTTTTGAAGGCGAAAAATAAAATTGAATTAATCCAAGGTTTTAGGAAAATCAATAAAAAAGATGACCTTAAGTTAAGAATTCATGAGCTTATTAGAAGAGTAAGACATCGTTCGCACTATATTCCCGAGTCAATGATTAGAGGGAAATCAATTATACAAAATTTTATCCCGAGCATAGACTATGATTATAAAGTCTTGGTTTATTTTGATACAATTTTTGTTTTGAAAAGAAATAATCGCAAAAATGATTTCCGAGCAAGTGGAAGTGGTTTATTTGAATACACACGAGAGATTCCTGATTCAATACTGAACCACGCTATCGCGATAAGAAATCAAATGGATTTACCACATTTATCTTTAGACATTGCGATACACGATGACCAGCCCATTACATTTGAATTTCAGGCGCTTTACTTTGGAACTAAAACAATAGAAAATGCGCCATTTTACTTTAAAATATCGGCAGATAAGACATGGTCATGCCATGACGTAAAAAATGTTATTCTTGAACAATTTTATGTAGACAGCATAATTAAACAAATCAAAAGTAAGCTTTGAGGGTTTTATTTATATGTCGACAAAAAACAAAAACAAATGTTTCACCATTTGTGAAATCACAGGCACAGGCACTGACAAAAGAAGGTATAAATGTGGACTTTTTTTTAATTAAAAATAATGGGGTCCTTGGATATTTAAAAAGTATTCGTGAATTGATTCATTATACAGAACGAAGAGAATATGACATTTATCATGCACATTATAGTTTCTCTGGATATGTCGCTAGTTTGGCGAAAAAAAAACCACTTGTAGTTTCTCTTTTAGGCACAGATGTTATTAAAAGTTATTTTTCTAGATTAATTCTGAAACTTATGTCTAGTATATGTAATTGGAGACACATCATTGTGAAATCAAGTGAGATGAAAAACTTACTCAAAATCAAAAAGATCCAGGTAGTTCCAAATGGAGTTAGTTTTGATACTTTTTATCCGATCGACCAAAAAAAAGCTCGTTCAGTTTTAAATTGGAATTTGGAGGAAAAAATTGTTCTTTTTAATGGAAATAAATCCAACCCCATAAAGAACTATGTCTTAGCTGAAAAAGCTGTCGGTTTTTGTAAGATCAACATCAAAATCGTAGAAATGAAAAACTTAGACCAGGAAAAATTAAACCTCTATTATAATGCCTGTGATGTATTTCTTTCAACAAGTCTGTGGGAAGGATCACCGAATACAATTAAAGAGGCAATGGCTTGTAACGCCAATATTATTTCTACGAATGTTGGAGATGTAAACTATCTATTTGGCAAAGAAAAATATAACCGTATCTGCACATTTGATCCTCTCGAAATAAGCACAGCAATTACCGATACTTTGGGTGTAAAAAAAGAAAATAATAAAGGAAGAGAAAGACTTATTCACTTATCTTTACAAGGTACGGATGTGGCACAAAAAATAATTAAACTATATCATACGATCTTAGCTTAATAAGATAAAAGGTTTATCATTCGTAACCATTAAAAATCCCTTCTATAAAGGGATAAGATGTCATAAATGAAAGAAAACAAAATAAACGCGGGCTTCACCTACAAAAAATCAGTACTAGTAACTGAAAAGATGGTTCAAGATTTCGCATTATGTACAGGGGATAACAATCCTGTTCATTTAAATGACAATTATGCCAAAGCATCAAAATTTAAAAGTAAAATTGCTCATGGCCTGCTTGTTGGTAGCTTTATTTCCGCCGTATTGGGAAATGAATTTCCCGGACATGGCACCATATATATCTCACAAAGCTTAAACTTTACCTCTCCGGTATTTATAGACGACAAAATAACCATAGTTATAGAAGTCCTGGAAGGTTCAAATAGCAACAGAATGAAATTGAAAACGCTCTGTATGAATCAAGACAATAATATCGTTATCGATGGGGAGGCTGTGGTTATTCCTCCAAGCAAAATAAATTACGCTGACAACTAATGAGATTATGAAAAATCCAATTCTCAAATGGGCTCAAAATCAACTCGGAAGCGCAAGCCTCGAGTCAAAAAGTATCGGACAACTATTTAAATCCTTTTTTGGAAAATTAATTCAAAGCTTTGCAATGACTAGGCTCCCCATTGGGGCAAAAAATAGATGTAGGTTAGAAAGGCTTAGGGGAGTAAAAATCGGAAAAAATGTTTTTTTAGGAGGAGGAAATATTCTTGATAGGGTCCGTCCCGATTTAATTACTATTGAAGATTACGTTTCTCTTGCCGGTGGTGTCAATATTTTGACACATAGCAATCCTACCTTACCATTGAGAGAAATTCTTGGACCAGAATCACATATCGTTAAGCCAGTAACGATCAAGAGAGGAGCTTGGATTGCCTTAAATGTAGTGATATTGCCGGGTGTAACAATAGGAGAAAACTCGATCGTAGCAACGAACTCCGTAGTTATGAATGATATACCTGCTTTCACTGTAGCCGGTGGGACTCCTGCAAAAATATTAAAGAAAATTCCACAGACTCGATAATGAAATGTCTTTTTTTTCTCGGGCATCCTGCTCATTTTCATCTTTTCAAAAACATAATTAAAAAACTTGAAGAACATGGGGATGAAACTTTAGTCCTAATTAAATCCAAAGATATACTAGAAGAACTATGCCTAAATGAGGGCATTAATTTCAGAAATATTTACAAAAAACAACGGAGAAATTCAACACTTGGTATTATAATCAGTTTTCTTTTTAAATATATTGGGATCAGTAAAAATATTCGAAAATTTCGCCCCGAAATACTGATTGGTTCAGAACCTACATTAGCGCATCTTGGAAAATTATTTGGAATACCTTCCTTTGTCTTTAGTGAGGATGACACGCATATTATTCCCCAATTTGCTAAAATAGCCTACCCTTTTGTTACTGAAATCATATCACCTATTTCCTGTGATGCCGGCAAATGGAACTATAAAAAAACAGCCTATGACGGATTTCATAAGTTAACCTATTTACACCCTTCACAGTTTCAACCGAACGAAAATGTGATTGATAGTTTACCAAAGGATTACTTCATTATACGAACAACAAATCTAAGCGCCTACCACGATACAGATAAAAGGGGTATATCCGAAGATATCTTGGAAAAGCTAATCGAGATCCTTGTACCACATGGAAAAGTTTTTATTACCTCTGAAAAGCCCATTAGCGATAAGTTTCATAAATACCGACTGAAAATAAATCCAAATCACATACATACTGTCTTAAGTGGCGCTAAAATATACATCGGAGACAGCCAGTCCATGGCAGTTGAATCTGCATTACTCGGAACGCCCGGAATAAGATTTAATGATTTCGCCAACCAAATTGGGGTTTTAAATGAGTTAGAGACAAAATACGGATTGACAAGGGGTATTGTGGCAAATGAACAAGAAAAATTATACCGAGCAGTTCGGGAGATGCTTGAGGTAAAAGACTTGAAAATGCATCATCGTGAAAAATTAAACAGTCTCCTTAAGGATAAAATAAATGCTTGTGACTTTTTTGTTTGGTACATTCAAAACTATCCTCAAAGTAAAAAAATTCATGCCGAGCAACCCCAATTTCAATATACATTCCAATAAAAAAGTCGAGTTGATTTTATGAATCGCCAAGATTGAACTAAGAAAAAATGGACTTCACGTTAAAAAAATACGAAGAATTAATAGATGCGTTTATCGCAGAAGGATATTCATTTCAAACCTTTTCTGATTTCATTAAGAAACCTGAGCAAAAAACCGTAATACTGCGTCACGATGTAGACTTAAAGCCTCATAATTCACTTACTTTTGCGAAAATACAGTCCAAAAAAGACATCAAAGGGGTTTATTATTTTCGATCCGTCAAAAAAAGTTTTAAACCTCATATAATGAAAGATATCAATAAACTAAATCATGAGATTGGATATCATTATGAATGTTTGGCGCTAAAAAAGGGTAATGAGGCTGAAGCAATTAAAAAATTCGAAGAAGATTTAAATGAGTTCAGACAAATAGCATCAATTGAGACTATTTGCATGCATGGCAGCCCGATGTCAAAGTATGATAGCAAAGATTTATGGAACAATTATAAGTATGCCGATTTTGATATAATTGGCGAACCCTACTTCGATGTAAACTTTGAAAAAGTAATGTATATTACGGATACTGGTCGTTCGTGGAACAACAAGAAATTCAGTATTCGCGATAAAGTAAAGACACCATTCGATTATAAGTTTAAACATACTGACGATATCATACTAGCGCTGTCCTTGGGTAATTTACCTGATCAAATAATGATTAATTTTCATCCTCAAAGGTGGACAAATAACCCAATATTGTGGCTTCAAGAATTAGTTTTTCAAAACTTAAAAAATATTATCAAAAAGATAATTATTTCTACATCAAAGAATTCATAAGTAGCTAACTTAAACGTCATAGTCCTTTTTCCTATTTGTAAATTGGAAGAATTGGATAGAATATCTTATCTTTACTATCAAATTAGTTTCAGTATGCAGGGTAGACTTTGTTTATTTTTCTTTTTTTTGGTGTCGCACGTACTCTTTTCGCAGTCTCCGGTAACAAGATTAACCAACACCTACTGCTTCAACTATAATTTACCCACCATAAATTCAAATTTTTTTGCAATCAAGAAAGGAGGGATCGGGGGCTACATTTTTGATGTTGAAAATCAAACAACTTTTCAAACCGACTCCTTAATTACTTTTGGTAGAGTTGCAGGACGTTATGCAAACCTTTCAAGTTTCCCGCTCGCGGGAATTACCTACGGTACTACGTACAAAGTTACCGTTAGAACATGGACAGGTGTAACGACTAATTATAGCGTTCCAAGTGGTGTAGAATGCTTTGTAATAACTCCATCACCCGTTACACAAGTACAAGCCTCCCAGTGTAATTCTGTCTTGGCAGCATTCAATACCCCAGTATATGCAAACAATATTTCAGGAGCCGAGGCATTTACGTTCGAACTTACGAATCAAACAACATTGGCCGTCGAAGAATTTGAAAAAAATTCAGGTACAATTAGAGCCTTTGCAATGAGTGACTTCCCGTCGTCTTTTGCAGATTATGCAACAACCTATTCAGTTCGAGTGAAAGTTAAGGTAAATGGTACGTATGGGTCATATGGTACTAGCTGTAACATCACTACCCCAAATCCTCCAGTAAGTCAGCTCGATAATTATTGTAACACCTCCATACCTTTTCTGAATACTTCTTTGTGTGCGCAGACCTTACCTTCAGCTACAGCATACAGATATGAGGTTACAGACGGAACAAACACAACAGTGGTAACCCCTGATATGGTTACAAGCCAGTGCTGTGTACTAATGCCCGTTGGATGGTCGACTTACAGCGGAACTCCCGCCTCGATATCATGGGTTACCTACGGAATGACTGTGGACGTGAGAGTTTCTGCTTTCATTGACGGAACATGGGGAGCATATGGACCAAGCTGTGAAATAACTACTCCATGTGGCTCTAAACTTGAAGCTTCAGAGGATGGAAAAGTAATCGATTATGTCTATTACGACCCCATACTTTCAGAAACTGCTGTATGTGCAGTTGAAGATTACCAATTTAGATACAGAGTCGGAGCCGCGTCAACGACATATTTAACTGCAACAGGGGGAAATGAATTTATAGAAAGTCCAACAGATCTGACACTTTTTATGTCGGATTTTGGCCCGATAACTAATTTTCCAGGGGGGAATCCATATGGTAAAAGCTATCGTATTTCAGTAAGGGTAAAGTCTGGAGGTGTTTGGAGTCCTTTTGGAGTTGAACGCGTTGTTTCGGTAAATTCTAGTCCGACTGTAAATATTAGGGATGGTCTATTCCCTGCAGCTGGAAGCTCACAATGTGGAACCTTTGCCTCGCCATACAATATGGCTAGTGTTTCTACAATTTTGCTTGCATACAACCTTTATGGCTTTTCAACATATACATATGAAGTTACAGAGTTAGATGGAAGCGGCGGCGATATTACAACACAAACAATTGTTCGGGATAAGGCCACTTATGGTTCAATGGCAAGAGGAATGAGGATTAATATGTTTGGAGCTTCAACTCCAGCGGGAATCGACGGTATTTGGGCAAATAGCTTCAATACAACCTTTAGAGTTCGGGTAAAAACCAATCTTGGAGATTATGGCGCCCCTTGTTTTGTACGGACACCTTCTGCCATGGCAGTGCAGGATAATCCGACACTAAATCAAAACGAAGACGATACCCCAGAAGAATCAACTTTAGATATCGAAGAACTAAGTACGACCAATGACGCAGTAACATTTTTTCCAAATCCATATTCTAACTCGTTGAATGTAAGCGTTTCAAAAGAATTTGAGGGCATAAATACTATCGAGTTATTTGATTTTTCGGGAAAAAAACTTATTGTTACTAAAAGCAGTATCGCCGACTTTATAACAAGTCAACGGTTTGAGGAGCTAAACAATGGCGTTTATCTGATAAACATCTTCAATGGAAGTGGTCAAAGGACCCAAAGCAGGCTTGTGAAGTTGAATCAATAACAACAAGGTTTAGTTATGTTAAAAAACATACATGCCTTAATTGGGCATGAAATCGTTGAAAATCAAGTCTTATATATTGATCTTAACAAAGATTTTCCCAAAAACACATTTGAGCCTTACATCTGCATAACTACAAAATGCAATGATGTGATTCAACTTCAAGAAAAATTACAAAATCTAAATGCTTATTTACAAGCAAATCAAACTGTAATAGTCGGATTTGAAACATTAAAGGCAAGACTGAATAGAATCGAGAAAAATAGCTTTAAATTACTTGCCACGTTAATCGTAATCAATGAATTTATACTGCTAAGGTTGCTTCCCCGCTTATTTTTGTTTAAATGGGTATATACAATTCTTTTCAGAGGAAAATTCAAAATACTATCAAAAGCAGAAGGCCTCGGAAGAATGGCCTATGCAGGCTTTACGATTCGCCAAATTAAGTCGCTTAATTCTATTTTGTATGCAGAACTAAAAAAATCAAAGGAACCAAAAAACCAATCTAAACCAAGCTACGGCCCACTATTTAAGATGACTAGACTTGGTAAAAATAAACGTAAAATTGGTGTCTATAAGATCAGAACAATGCACCCCTATTCAGAATATCTGCAGGATTTTATGATAAAAAATAGTGGCTACAGTGAAAAAGGGAAACTTAACAATGATTTTCGCGTAACAATATGGGGGAAATGGATGAGGAAGTATTACCTCGATGAATTACCCCAAATAATTAATGTATTCAAAGGAGAAATGAAATTATTGGGATTACGTCCACTCAGTGAGGCATACTTCAACGGTTTATCAATCGATTATCAGAATGAGCGATTAAAGTATAAACCAGGCTGCATCCCTCCATATGTTGCGTTAAATTACAAATCCTCGAAAGAGGAGGTTATAAAAGCAGAAAAAAAATACATTGAATTGAAATCAAATAAACCTTATACAACTGATTTGATTTTATTTTTTAAAGCACTTAGAAACTTATTGATTTACAAAGTAAGGAGTTCATGATTAAAAATTTAAAATATCCGTTTTATCTCTTATTTGTGCTATTCATTTCGTCTTGTTCAAATCACAAAGAGGCGCTTTTGCTTAATTATGGAACTATAGCGAAAGGTGTGAACCTTCATGAGAACTATGATATTAAAATTGAAAAGAATGATTACCTCCAAATCCTTTTGATATCCAAAGACAAAGAGGCCAATGAATTATTTACAACTAAATTTGAAAATTCACAAGGCTTGGTAACATACAGTTCAGGCGTACCGTCAAAGGGAGGTTTTTTGGTAGACGAAAAAGGAAATATTTCAATCCCATTTATTGGTGAAATAAATGTTGCTGGTCGATATAGACAGGAAATAGTTCAAGAAATACAGACTCAACTTGAGGAATACGTGAATGATCCATATGTGCAAGTCAATCTATTAAATTTCAAGATTACAGTTGTAGGTGAGGTCAATAACCCGGGTACTTTTAATGTGCCAAATGAGAGAATTAATGTTTTTCAAGCATTATCCCTTTCAGGCGACCTGACCAACTTCAGTAATAGGAAGGAAGTTCATTTGGTGAGAGAAATTAATCAAGAACGTAAGGAATATATTCTAGATATGACCAGTAAAGACATATTTAACTCTGAAGTTTTCTTTTTAAAGCAAAATGACATTATTTACGTCCCTCAGAAAAAATCGAAATCGGTACTTACCTTCAACCAATTTGTCCTTCCGTTTGTATCAGTAACTTCACTAATTCTTACTGCAATTAATCTTATAATCAACTAAAACTGGAAAATCAAAACTCAAATATAGATTTAAATGAGATTTTAAAATCTAACTACAAGGCAATACTCATCAAACACTTGTCTTATTGGAAGCTCTATTCATTTCTCATTATATCCGCCCTGGTTGTAGCCTATTCTTACCTTCATTACTCCATTCCGAAATATGAAGCCGCAATCACAGTTATGATTAAGAATAATCAAAAAGGCGGAACGGGAATGTCAGAAACTTCTGCTTTCGAGGATTTAACCATATTTAATGAGGGCCTATTTATTGATAACGAAATATCAAATTTAAAATCAAGAAGACTCATGAACCTGGTGGTTCGTGATCTAAACCTACGATATGAATATTACCGAATTGGTAATTATACAGGCTTCAAAAAATCAGAAATTTATAAACAAGCCCCATTCGAAATTGAATTTCAATACACAGATAGCTCAATATTTGAAGATTACTCGACCAGTAAATACTTTAAATTTTTGAACAATGAAATATCAGTTCGAAATGAAAACAATGAGGAAATAAATAAAATTAAGTACAACAAATTTTACAAACTCAATGAGCAAATTTCTTACAAGCTTAAAAAGACTGCTTTCTTCACGAAGTCATCATTGAATAATAATTACAAATTTCAATTATTGCCTCAAAAAAGTACAATCGATAAATACAGAAGCTATCTAAGAATTGAGTCTGTAAAATTAAACTCGACTATCATTGATTTATCTCTAACCTATAGTTCAAGTCCAAAGGCAGTGGATATTCTAAATACGTTAATCATAAATTACAACAAAGACGCGAAACAAGATAAAAATCAAATATCCATCGGTACCACAAATTTCATCAATGACAGAATAAAAATATTAACATCAGAGCTTAAAATAATTGAAGATAGCCTGGAATCAATAAAAGTTGCCAATCATTTAATCGACTATAAATTTGAATCACAGAATAAGCTTGCACAAAACAGGGAAATTCAGGACAAATATATCAACGCCAATATGCAATTGGTCCTTGCGCAAAATATAAAAGACCACATTACAAAAAATAAAGGTGTAGAAGACTTAGCTCCTGTAAATTTAGGTATTACAGACCCATACATAGAGCAATCAATAACAGAGCACAATAAATTGGTGCTCAAAAGATTGGAATTATTAAGAAAATCAACCGAAAAAAACCCGAATGTCGTCGAATTAACGAACAAAATAATTGAATTAAAAAATAATATTAAACTAAGTATAGACAATCTAGTAGAAAATAATTCGGATATCGTAGGGTCTATAAAAGGTGAAATACAAAAAATTGATTCAAGCTTAAAAACGATACCCTCATTTGAAAAAAAGCTAAGGTCAATTAAAAGACAACAAGAAATTAAAGAAAAGCTCTATTTGTATCTACTCGAAAAAAGAGAGGAAGCCTTAATTTCATCCGCCGTTGGGATGGGTAATGCAAAAATAATCGACAAGGCATATTCAAACAATGCAATTGTTTCACCAAAAAAGATGTTCACATTCAGTTTGGCACTATTAATATCATTCGTTCTTGGAATTGTGATCGTATATTTCTTAGACTTTTTCAAGGATAAAGTATACAGTAAGACAGATACAGATAAACTGAACCTTCCCTACATTGGAAATATACCATTGGGAGAAAAAAATGCCAATATCGTAATATCCAAAGGAAGTAAAACAGCAATATCGGAGGCTTTTAGAACACTTCGGACCAATATCGACTTTATGATGGCCGATAAAGACATAAAATGTAAAACGATATTTATCACTTCAACAGTAGCCAAAGAGGGAAAATCATTTACTGCCATTAACTTTTCTCTATCGCTCGCATTATCGGGTAAAAAAGTATTGATTTTAGGTATGGATTTACGTGCACCGAAGCTTGAAGATTATTTAGGGAATATGAGGTCCAAAGGGATTACAAACTACCTTATAAATTCAGGTGATGATATTCAAAAATACATTTACACCTCAGAAATAAATGCGAATATAGATGTTCTTCCATCAGGTGACATACCCCCTAATCCTTCGGAATTATTGATGTCTCCGAAAATAGAGGCGCTTTTTACGCAGCTCAAATCAAAATATGACTACATCATTGTAGATACTGCCCCTGTTGGTATTGTTAGTGATACACTACTAATTGCTAAATATGCCGATACGGTAGTATACGTTGTTAGGGCGCATCAGCTTCCAAGAAAAATGCTTCACATTGCACTGGATTTAAAGAATGACAATCGCCTACCGAACATGGCTATATTATTGAATGGTACATATGGGAACAAGGGTTATGGATACGGCTATGGGTATGGATACGGCTATGGATACGGCTACGGATATACAGGAGATTACTATGTTGACAATAGCTCGAAGCTTTCAAAATTAAATCCACTAAATTGGTTCAAAAAGAAATAGAAACTGGACAATGGTCAGAGCCCATGATTTCTTGATGAATCTTTGCCGATTTTAACCCGTCCCTAAGTTGCTTGGAAATCAGAAAATAATCTATCCTCCAACCGATATTTCTTTTTCTAGCCCCTGCCCTATAGCTCCACCAAGAATATTCATGCTCATCAGAAGGGTGTAAATCACGGAAAGTATCAATAAAACCACAATTTACGTACCTATTTAAACCATCTATTTCTTCCTGCATGTGACCTGCTGACTTATTATAGTTTGCCTTGGGACGTGCTAAGTCAATGGATTTGTGTGCTACATTAAAATCACCGCAAACGATAACAGGTTTCGATGCTTCAAGTTTTTTGAGGTAAGTACAAAAGTCAGCATCCCACTGTTGACGATAAGCTAAACGCAAAAGTGTATTTCCAGAATTGGGAACATAAACATTTACAAGATAGAAATCTGAAAACTCTAAGCATACCACTCTTCCCTCTTGATCATGTTCCGAAATACCTATTCCAATAGATGATGATATAGGTGTTTCTTTAGTTAGAATTGCTGTTCCAGAATAACCTTTTTTTTCTGCTTCGTTAGCAAAAACCGTGTAATTATGCAAAGGCGCCACTGCTAGTTTTACTTGGTCCACCGTCGCCTTTGTTTCTTGAAGGCAAATAATATCAAAATCTTCACGCTGCATATCGTCAATGAAGGATTTACCCACGATAGCACGAATGCCATTTACATTAAAAGAGACTATTCTCATGATTATTCTGATTTACATTGCTCCTCAGGCTTGGCTCCACAGAAGCTACAGGAACCTTCTTCATTTTGAAACATCGGATTATTACTCGCACAGGTACCAGCGAATTCTCCATTCTTTTTAAGCAAAATCTTCACGGCAATACCAGAGAAAGCCAAAACCATCAATAAAATAGGAACTAAATAAGTCATGTGTTACAAAATTATTAGATTTTATCGATTAAACCTATGTTTCTTATTATTTACTCCGATTAAATACAAAACCAATCCCCAATTCTAAATAATCAGCTTTTGCCCAATGGCTTTTGATGGCCATATGACCAAATAATCCATTGAACCATTGATAACGCACCCCGATACGATGGTACACAGGACCATTAGGCTTGTACCAATCACGAACATAAGCGCCCATTCCAAAAATAAAGTGAATGTGGTTCATTGGAATAATATAAGCGGAATACAGACCAAGTTGGAGCAAGTTTAATTGGGTTTTGGAAACCAATGGTTCGAAATCAACATGAGATTGATTAGAAATAACATCTACCCCTACTTCAAAACCAGCCTTTTCCCCCAAGATAGAACGCGCAAAAATATTCCCTGCATAAATCGGATATTTCCTCCCTCCTTCTGGCATAAGCTCTTTGACAGAGGCTATTACTGAGGCACCAACATAGATTTTTTTACGAATAAAATGAGTCTTTGCATCAATATTTACATTTCTAACTTTTCCGATTTTCCTGCTGTAGCCAAAAGACATGTAGGGTACATTTAATCCTAAGTTCGGTACTTTAAATGCAGAATTGCTAAAATGTGTAATGTCTAGACCTAATGAAAAACTACTTTTATATAGGCGGTATTGAGCTTTTAAAGCCATTACGATCATCATATTAAGATGAGAACCGATTGCAATATTTTTTGGATTAAAAATGGGGTCAAACTTTCTATTTGTAGCAGCGAGTCCAGTACCAAACTTCCAAGAAAGCTCAAAATGAGGCAAGGCGACAAACGGCAACTCAGTGAATCCGTATATCGCGAGAAAACGCCCTAAAATATCGTTATTCCCGACCGAACCCATAAATAATGTAGCACCAACTGTTGGGTCCTTGTAATCCTCAATCCAAGAATTTGGCTCGTGAAGGTGCTTGAAATAAGAAAATTCACTTGCCCAAGCCAATTGCTCTGGAAGGTCAGTCATTGAACCGCGATGCGCAGCAAGTGTTCCCGTTTTAAGCTGATAAGAATAACCCCACTCTGATTGTGCCTTTGCACCTATTGAAAAAAAAGAAATGATGACGTAAAGGGATAGGTTTTTCATTTACTCAAAGTTAAGGATTGAAAGGGATAAATCTTACTTTTGTTAGTGATTATGGATTTAAGACTAAAAGCCTTTGAGCGCCTATTAAATATCATGGATGAGCTTCGTGAAAAATGTCCCTGGGATAAAAAACAAACATTTGAATCGCTAAGAAACTTGACCATTGAAGAAACATATGAGCTCGCCGATGCAATTAGTGAAAATAACCTGGAAGAATTAAAAGGTGAAATTGGAGACCTTTTTCTACACATGGTCTTTTACTGCAAGATTGCTGATGAAAAAAAAGCTTTTGATATTACAGATGCATTGAATTCAGTATGTGATAAACTCGTTCATAGACATCCTCACATCTATGGAGACACTGTGGTCGAAAATGAGGAGGAGGTGAAGCAAAATTGGGAAAAGCTCAAATTAAAAGAAGGCAAAAAATCGGTTCTATCAGGGGTTCCAAATGCATTGCCTGCCCTAGTCAAAGCCACTAGAATTCAGGAAAAAGTAAAAGGAATAGGTTTTGAATGGGAAACAGCGAAAGACGTTTGGCTGAAGGTGAAAGAGGAACTAGAAGAATTCGAGCATGAAGTATCCTTAAATTCAGCAGCTCAAGAAGAAGAATTTGGAGACCTCATATTCTCATTGGTCAACTACGCACGCTTCGTAAATATTTCTCCCGAATCTGCCTTATCAAAGACCAACCTAAAATTCATCTCTAGGTTTCAGCTGATGGAAAAACTCATTACCGATCAAGGGCTAAAAATTGAAGAAATGTCTTTGGATGAAATGGATGTGTTTTGGGACAGTGCAAAGGAAAGTCTGAAAAATATGAAAAATTGAAAAAAATTGTACGTTACAATAATTCCTCAATTATTCTATCCATCGAAAAACCTTCTGCATCGGCCCTATAATTTCGAACAAGTCTGTGGCGAAGTATTGGTTTTGCAATCGCTTTAACATCTTCAATATCTGGAGAGTACTTACCACGAAGGGCTGCATAGCATTTTGCACCAACAATTAGATATTGTGAGGCACGTGGCCCTGCACCCCATGTAATATACTTCTGTGTTATTGCGGTCGCTTTTTCATTCTTAACGCGAGTTTTATTGACCAATGAAACCGCATACTCTAGCACGTTATCCGCAACTGGAATTCGTCGAATCAAATCTTGGTAAGTAGTGATCTGATCTGCTGTCAATATTACGTCGAGTTTATTAGTTTCATCAGAGGTTGTTTTCTTTACAATTTCTAATTCCTCCTCGTAACTTGGATAATCAACCCAAATATTAAACATGAAGCGATCTAATTGTGCCTCAGGTAAAGGATAAGTACCTTCCTGTTCAATCGGATTTTGTGTGGCCAAAACGAAAAAAGGATTTGGCAAACGATAAGTATTTCCCGAAGCTGTAACACTTCCTTCCTGCATGGCCTCCAGCAGTGCAGATTGGGTCTTCGGTGGCGTCCTATTTATTTCATCCGCTAAAATTACATTTGAAAAAATAGGCCCATGAATAAATTTAAACGACTTATTCTCATCTAAAATTTCAGAACCAATTATATCTGAGGGCATTAAATCAGGCGTAAATTGTATTCTATTGAAGGTTAATCCAAGGGTTTTTGCAATTGTATTTACAAGTAATGTTTTTGCTAGACCAGGGACACCGACAAGCAGACAATGTGCCCTCGATAAAACACTAATACATACCTGTTCAATAACATCATCTTGGCCAACTACGACCTTTGAAATCTCGGATTTTAATTGACCGTAACATTTAACTAGTTCATCTATTTTGTCCTTGTCCGACATCTTGTTTTCAATTTATTTGTTTAGTGTTGGAATCCATTTATGCTTAAAGCTGCAATCCAAATAATCTTCATCTATTCTAATAAAGGCATTGGATATTTTTGCATCTACCCATTGGGCGGTAGTTTTCTGTTTCTTATCATTTTCAGCCGCAGCCTTAATTAAGGTGTAATCATCCTTCAGATTAGCCTTGTGAGGTTCAAAGCGATCCTTGAGGCGAACGATACGCATACCTTGCTTTCTCTCGTAGATGTCTACATATAAATTTGGAGTCGTAACATCACCTTTTTCCATAGCGTCAGTCAATAAATAAATTTGCTGATCAACTTGATTAAGGTCCTCCATATCCCACGTTTGGTCTCCTGTAATTGGGTTGGTAATCACTCCTTGGTTCTGTTTTGTACGTTCGTCATTAGAATATTTTAGAACCGCTTCTGACCAGGTTATTTCATTTTGATTTAGCTTCTGATAACATTCTTCCATTTTAATAGCAGCATCATTGATTGCATCATTGCTAAATTCCGGCATGTTCAAAATATGAAGGCATTCATAGTCTTCACCCTTTCGCGAAATAAGCTTAATGATATGAAAACCGTATTGCGTTTCTATAATTTCAGACACCTCACCAATCGCTAGTTTAAAAACAGTAGCCTCAAATTGAGGGACCATCATTCCTTTTGATGCCTGTATCCTGCCTCCTTGTGCTCCACTACCAGGGTCATCTGAATGGATCCTAGCCATGGTTTCAAAAGATTTTCCTTCCACCAATATTTGACTCAAAACATCTTCTAGCTCAGTTACAGCACGCTTCTTATCTTCCTTCGTTATTTCAGGATACATCACGATTTGTTGAAAACTAAGCTTCATGTTGATGAAGGGTATGCTATCCTTAGGTAAGGTGTTAAAAAAATGAGCAACCTCTTTTGGAGTAACGGAAACGGCCGTTGTGATTGTTCGCTCCATTTCTTGCGACAAAATCTTATCTTTTATTATGGTTCGAAACTCATCTTTAATTTGAGCCGTTGTTTTTTCATAAAACGCTTCTAACTTTTCTCTCCCCCCCATTTGCTTCTCAATGACACGCAAACGATTTTCCATCTCGGCATCAACCTGCTCGTCTGAAACAACTATGCTATCTAGTTTTGCCTGATTGACAAGAAGCTCTTGTACCATTAATTGTTCAAGTACGCTGCATGAAAAGGTATAACCGACCTCCATATCTGATTGTTTTGCCTGAATTTGCTGTTGCTCTAGATCAGAAAGAAGTATAATGTTGTCGCCTACCTGCGCAACTACCTTATTGACCAGTTTACCCTTTTGACCAAAAAGCGTTAGGTTTAAAAAAAGAAGAATAAAAAATATTATTTTATTCATTAGGCCCTAGATTGTACAAAACATCATCGTATACCTTGATTGGGTATTTATCTACTAGCTCCCGCATCCAGTATTTTTCCAGATGATTTTGATAATCAGAAATAACAGCTCCTTTGATTTCCGACAGTTCCTTAGGCATTTCGGGAAGCTTATTAATTACATCAACGACATAATACTTGTTTTCAAATTCATAGCCTTCATTTCGACCTTCTAGCAAATTTTTTCCTTTTAAGAACCCTGTAGAGGACTGCACGTATTTATTCATCTTAACGTCCAAATTCAGCTCAGAGTCTTTATTAATCTCTTCCAAAATCAAACGGCTATTATTCTTTTTCTTTTTAAGCATTTTAAAAACCTTATCCGATACTTCGGATGATGCACAAATATACACAGTAGCCTCTACCCTTTCAGGCCACATGTATTTTGTTTTTTGTAAATCATAATAAGCCTTAAGACCAGTAGTGTCTTTTACCGCCTTGTTCCAAACCTTATCAGACATTATTTCATACAGAATTATACCATCATGGTATTCCTGAACTAAAGCTTTATACTCAGGGTACTTTTCAGCGAGCATAGACTCTTCGTATGCCAATACTCCCTGTTTCACCCATTGCTCATATTGTGTGTCAACTATCGTTTGAAAATCCTTTCCTCGACCCGTTCTAAAAGACTTTCTCAAAAATTTTGCAAATTCAGTCTGTCGATATTTTTTTTCGCCTATTGTAATCATCACCTGATCCACTTTTAGTTTTTCAGCTGTCCAGTTTCCAATAAAAAAAGAGGAATCTAAATTTTCTACAAACCACGTTTTGTATTGTGCATCACCTTCAATAAAACCGTATCGCTTTTTGAGCTTGTCAACAAACACATCTTGTGTTTTTTTTGAACGTTCGTCTTTATTTACTCTTTTCTGAAGCTCTTTTTCCATGTTTTCGAACGACTTTAGGTCATTCCATTCAATTCTACGTATAATATGATAGCCATAGTCTGTTTTGACGGGTTTTGATATCGCACCGTTCGATTCGATTGAAAATGCCGCATCTTCAAAAACAGGAACCATTCTTTGAGATGTACCTGATCCAAAAATCGGAAGCTCACCGCCCTTTCTATTTGAAGAAGGGTCATCAGAATATTTCAAGACATAATTTTTCCATTTTTCATCTGTGAGCGAATCCTGTAGGAGTTCGTAAATCTCATTTATTTTCTTTTCAGAACTTGCGGTTTCCTCAGCACTAGACTCGGCCGGAGATGCCACCATAAGGTGCGCACATTTTATCGTTCCACGGGCTTTTCGTCTATCTGTTACCTTCAGAATATGGTATCCATACTTGGTTCTGAAAGGTAGAGAGGTCTCACCAACAGCCGTATTGTATGCTACCTCTTCAAACGGATATACCATTTGAAATGCAGTAAAAAAACCTAAATCACCTCCGTTCGTGACAACAGAGGGGTCTTCAGAGCTGTTTTTTGACTTAGCAATTAGCGCAAAGTCTTCACCGTTTATAATTCGATCTCGCAACTCCATCAGACGAAAATAGGCTTTGGATGTATCCTCCGCCGATGCTGTGGGCTTTAATCTCAACAAAATGTGAGAGGCACGAACTTGTGTTTGCAGGCGCTCATAGGCCTGAGCTACCATAGCTTTATTTTCAGTACTATCAATTAAATACGGAAGTGCAAGTTGCTTTCGATAACCTTCAAGCTCTCTTTTCAACTTGGGGACAGTATCATAACCCAAAGCCTCTGCCTCAGCTACTTTCAATTTAAACTTCTTGAAGAGCTCCATATACTCGTCCAATGAGGTCTTATCAAATTTTGGATCATCATTGTTTTTTAAATAAATTTGAAGGAACTCACTCTTGGTAACTTTATTACCATTGATCTCCATAACAACCTCATCCTGAGAGTGTACAGAGAATACTGATGAAAATACGACAGAAATTAGAAGAAAGAATTGTTTTAGCATTTTTTGAAAAATTTTATTTGATACTGTAATTTGGTGCTTCCCGAGTTATCGAAACATCGTGAGGGTGAGACTCTCTAACTCCTGCAGAGGTAATTCTTACAAACTTCGCGCCTTTTAATTCATTTACGGTAGGAGCTCCGCAATAACCCATACCAGCTCTGATACCTCCAATCACCTGATACATTACCTCTGCGAGTTTTCCTTTAAACGGTACCCGGCCGGATATCCCTTCAGGAACAAGTTTTTTCACATCATCCTCGGCATCCTGGAAATATCTGTCCTTGGAACCTTGCTGCATGGCTTCAATAGAACCCATTCCCCTATATGACTTGAATTTTCGTCCTTCATAAATGATGGTTTCACCCGGTGATTCTTCCACTCCGGCAAACATTGACCCTAGCATAACTGCGTCAGCACCCGCTGCTAAAGCTTTTACAATGTCACCTGTGTACCTTATCCCGCCATCAGCTATTACAGGAACACCTGATCCTGCAATGGCATTCGCAACATCGTTGACAGCCGTCAACTGAGGAACACCAACTCCAGCGATGATACGGGTAGTACAGATTGAACCCGGACCAATACCAACCTTAACAGCATCAGCTCCCGCATCAACTAAATACTTCGCAGCTTCGGCAGAAGCAATATTTCCGACAACAACATCGAGTTTCGGGAATTTCATTTTCACCTCTTTTAGTTTTGTAACCACACCTTTTGTATGCCCATGAGCGGTATCAATTACAATGGCATCGACTCCTGCTTCAACGAGCTTTTCTACCCTAGCTACAGTATCATCTGTAACACCCACAGCGGCCGCAACCCTTAATCGCCCTAGGCTATCTTTACATGAAATTGGATGCTCTTTTACTTTAATAATATCCCTGTAGGTAATTAACCCAATCAATCTATTTTCTGAATCAATGACAGGAAGCTTTTCAATTCTATTTTCTTGTAGAATTACCTCTGCCTTACTTAAAGAAATTGATTCTAAGGTTGTAATTAAATTTTCTGAAGTCATGACTTCCAAAATAGGTCTTTGCGTATTTTTTTCAAAACGAAGATCCCTATTTGTCACAATTCCGATTAATTTTTTGGCATTGTCTACAACAGGAATACCACCAATACTATTCTCTTTCATCAGCAATAAGGCATCACTGACAACAGCTTCTTGATGCAAGGTAATTGGGTCGATAATCATTCCACTTTCTGAACGTTTTACCTTTCTGACATTTTTCGCTTGCTCCTCAATGGACATGTTCTTATGAACTACGCCGATACCCCCCTGTTGCGCAATGGCGATAGCCATATTCGCCTCAGTAACAGTATCCATTGCAGCGGTAACAATCGGAGTGTTAAGGTGTATATTTTTTGTAAAAGAACTCTTGAGGCGAACATCACGGGGAAGCACTTCAGAATAGGCGGGTACGAGAAGTACATCGTCATAAGTTAAACCTTCCTGAATCTGAGTTAAATTTTTTAGAGACATAGTGAACCTATTTTAAAAATAAATTCTTGCAAATTTATGAAAAAAAGATGTCACATAAGAATTAACGTTAGAATAGTATTGTTAATATTCTGCAAAATTCACAAGGACTAATTTTAAATATGTAAACTTGTTGCGTGAAAATGAACTTACAGATTTTATTGCTTTTGCTTCTATTTTGTGTCTCCTCAAATTTAAAGGCCCAAAGGGGAGACATCGATACTAGCAAAATACTACAACTTTCGGGCGTTGTTGTTTCTGAACAGGACTTGACGCCAATGCCATACATCACGGTCTACGATAAGTCAATAGGCAGAGGAGTAATAGCAGATTTCTACGGATACTTCTCTACGGTCTCGTTCCCAGGTGACACGCTATTCTTTTCCTATTACGGCTACAAAACATCAACCTATATTGTTCCCGATACACTTGAGGAAAACAGATACAGTATCATACACATGCTTCAACAGGATACGATTAACTTACCTGAGGTAACCGTTTATCCTTGGCCGTCTAAAGAAGATTTTGCAAAATTCTTCGTTGAAATGAAGCCCTATGACGATGCGATTCGTCGAGCCCAGAGAGAGTTGTCGGGAGAATCTTTGGCTTTTGTTGCAGCAAGATTGGATGCTGATGCCTCCTTAGCCAGTGGACTCATTCAAAATCAGGCCTACACCAAGTTATATACCAATGGACAATTACCGGTCAATAATTTGCTTAATCCCTATTCTTGGGCAAAATTGATCAAAGATTGGAAGGAAGGTAAGTTAAAAAGAGAATAGCATTTACCGTGGGTAGCACAAGAAGTACTTTTCTACTGGTTTTGCCAAAGCGGATATATTCAAGTTGTCTGAAGCCTTCGACAAATCAATGATTTCACCTGATTTCATCAGAAGGTTGATATTTTGAAACTCTTGATTGTACGCCTTATTGACTAGTTTATCAGAAAATACAAGGTAGCTGAGGTCTAAACCCTGAAATCTAGGCTCCTCAGCCAAACGAGACTTTAATTCGGTGATTTCAGTCTCAGTATATGGTTTTTTTGAAATTTCAATTTTAAATAAGTTTCGATTTACGATTGATGCGGATAAAAAACTTAGTGTAGCATCAGAATGACTCGACCAAACCTTCAAGCTTTGAAGTATGTCGTAATCATCCAATGCGGCAAAATTTTCTAGAACAGTCTCGTTCTCTTCGAAGTCCAACTTTAAAACATCCTTGTCTAGAAAAAAAGATAAAGCGGGACTTGAAAAAACAGCCGTACCTTTTCGAGCTAAGGATTTTGCCCGACGCAGCGCATAAATCAACATATATTCTGCTGCAACGACCGTTTTATGCAAATATACTTGCCAATACATCAGTCTTCGGGCAACAATGAATTTTTCCACAGAATAAATTCCCTTTTCTTCCAAAACCAATTGGCCCTCTCTAACCTCGAGCATTTCAATCAAACGATCGCTACCAATAGTACCCTCACTAACGCCGGAGAAAAAACTATCGCGATTTAAATAATCCAGTCTGTCCATATCTAGCTGACTTGAAACCAATTGATGTAAAAAAGGCTTGTGGTAATTGTCTTCAAAAATAGTCAAGGCAAGCCTCAGGTCAGAACCGAATGATTTTTCAAGACGACTTATAAAGTATGCAGAAATATTTTCATGGGTCACAGATTTAACAATGTCAAATTCTAAAGCATGACTAAATGGACCATGACCAATGTCATGAAGTAAAATTGCCAAGAATACACCCCTTTTCTCTTCATCAGAAATGCGATGGCCTTTCTTTTTTAATACAGCTATTGCTTTCCCCATTAAATGCATCGCACCCACAACATGCTGAAATCTAGTGTGCACTGCCCCGGGATATACCAAATGGCTCAGACCTAGCTGAGATATACGCCTCAACCTTTGAAGGTATGGATGTTCTATAATATCAAAAATAAATTCATCAGGAATCGAAATAAAACCATAGATTGGGTCGTTAATAATTTTCTTCTTGTTGTTTCGATTTCGATTCGCTTGCAAATGTTTAATTTTAATATATACCTCAAAAATAACGTAAAAGAATGACTAATTCAGGAAATATCCTTTGGGCAGATGATGAAATCGACTTGTTGAAACCGCATATTCTTTTTCTTGAGTCAAAAGGCTATTTAGTTCAAGCCGTAACTAACGGATTAGATGCATTAGAAAAAGTGGAAGAGTCGTATTATGACATCGTATTTTTAGACGAAAATATGCCAGGATTATCTGGGCTTGATACACTAACAAGAATTAAAGCAATCAAACCAAATCTTCCAGTTGTCATGATCACCAAGAGTGAAGAAGAGCATATTATGGAGGATGCCATTGGTTCTAAGATTGCGGATTACTTGATCAAGCCAGTCAATCAAAATCAAATTTTAATTAGTCTAAAAAAGAATTTACAAGCCAATCAATTGGTCAGCGATAAAACAAGCCTAAACTACCAACAAGAATTCAGACAACTAGGCATGCTACTTAATAACAGACTAGACGTTAGTGAATGGAAAGAGCTATATGCGAAGCTTGTATATTGGGAATTACAGCTTGATAAAATTGAAGATTCGGGTATGAGTGAAATATTCGAAATGCAAAAAAAAGAGGCAAATCAGCAGTTCGCTGGATTCATTGAAGACAATTACCTTAATTGGCTAAATGGTATTGATGACGGGCCGTTGTTTATTCACAACTTAATCAAGGAAAGAATTTTTAACCGAGAATCAAATGCCAAAACCCTCGTTTTAATCATTGACAATTTACGCTATGACCAATGGAAAGTTCTTGAACCTGTTTTTACTAAGTATTTTGTTAAGCAGAAAGAGGAGATCGTATTCTCCATATTACCTACGGCGACACAGTACGCGAGAAATGCTTTTTTTGCAGGATTGATGCCTTCAGAAATCGCAAGAAAACATCCGCAATATTGGAAAAATGAGGAAGATGAAGGAAGCAAGAATATTTTTGAAAAAGAGCTGCTCGAACTGAATTTAAAAAGACTTGGAAAATCAGCTCTTCGGTATTCATACAATAAAATCACAAATGTCAATGCAGGTAAAAAACTAGTAGAACAATTCCACAAGCTCAAGGAAAATGATGTCAATTTTCTAGTTTATAATTTTGTAGACATGCTATCACACGCCCGCACAGACATGGAAGTTATTCGCGAGCTTGCAGATGACGAATCGGCCTATCGATCCTTAACGATGTCTTGGTTAGAACATTCACCTTTATTGGATGTTATAAAAAAAGCTGCTGAGGCGCGTATGGAATTAATTGTAACCACAGACCACGGAACTATAAAAGTAAATCAACCAGTCAAAATTGCTGGTCAACGAAATACAAATACAAATTTAAGGTATAAGGTAGGTCGCGGTTTGGGGTATAAAGAGAAAGAGGTATTTGTCGTTCGAGAGCCTCAAGAGGGCTTCTTACCGAAACAGAAAATGTCCAGTGAATTTGTTTTTGCGAAGGAACAAGACTTCTTTGTTTATCCGAACAACTACAATCATTTCGTTAATTATTACGGCAATACTTTTCAGCACGGTGGAATTTCCATGGAAGAAATAATGATTCCATATGTAGAAATGAAGGCAAAATAAATCCCTGGATTCAAATTGATTCTGTTTGCTTTGCTTAATTTTATAATTAGTGATTGAAATGAAAGGAAAATCGAAGTACATGGAAGGGATAAGATCCCAATTTCCGCTATTGAATAAAAAGGTTCACGGAAAACCATTGGTCTATTTTGACAACGCTGCAACAACACAAAAACCCCAAAAGGTAATTGATCGAATCAGTACGTATTATAGCTCGGAAAATTCGAATATCCACAGAGGAGTTCACCACTTGAGTCAAGTCGCAACACAAGATTATGAGGATGCTAGAATTCGAATCAAAAACTACATCGGTGCTGCTAAAGAGAATGAAATTATTTTCACAAAAGGAACGACAGACGGAATAAATTTAATTGCTACTTCTTTAGGTGAGCTCATGAATAAAGGTGATGAAGTGCTCATTAGTGCGATGGAGCATCATTCTAATATTGTCCCTTGGCAACTCCTAGCAGAAAGAAAAGGCATTACCATGCGAGTTATTCCGATTCATAAAGACGGAACACTTGATATAGAGACTTTTGATGGGATGCTCAACGAAAAGACTAAACTTGTCTCAATTACTCACATATCCAATACGTTGGGAACCATAAATCCCATAGAAACCATCATTAAAAAAGCGCATCGAGCTGGAGCAAAAGTTCTTATAGATGGAGCTCAAAGTATTCAACATGGTGAGGTGAATGTTGCAGACTTGAATTGTGATTTTTTCGTTTTTTCTGGACATAAAATATTTGGGCCTACTGGTATCGGTGTATTATATGGAAAAGAGTCTTTATTAGACCGAATGCCACCCTACCAAGGTGGTGGAGATATGATTCAGCGTGTGAGTTTTGATCAAACGAGCTATAATGAATTACCGTTTAAATTCGAAGCAGGTACACCAAACATAGTCGGTGGGATTGCGCTGGGAACTGCATTGGAATTCATGGAATCGATAGATACTAAACAAGCTTTTGCTCATGAAAAGGAACTGCTTGCCTATGCCGAAAAAGAACTTTTAAAAATAGAAAACCTAAAAATATACGGAACGTCCAAAAATAAAACTAGTCTAGTTTCATTTAATGTTGGAACGATTCATCCATTTGACATTGGAACGCTTCTTGATAAGCAGGGAATCGCTGTACGAACAGGACATCATTGCACACAGCCCTTAATGGATTTCTTCAGTATTCCTGGGACAATCAGAGCCTCTTTTTCTCTTTACAACAATAAAGAAGAGGTAGACTTATTTATTCATGCTTTGAAAAAAGCTATATCCGTGTTGTCATGATAGAATCTTTTAACGAAAAACAGGATGCAATTATAGCAGATTTTCAGGTCTTTGACGACTGGATGGACAAGTATGAAATGATTATTGATTTGGGTAAAGAGATTCAAGGTATTACAGTTGATAAAAGAAAAGACGAGCAGTTGATTGATGGTTGCCAATCAAGGGTCTGGCTTAAAGCAGAAATAGACAACAAAAGAATGAGCTTTTCCGCGGATTCGGATGCCATAATTACTAAAGGAATCATCGCATTATTAATCGCAGTTTATAATGGTGAAAAACCAGAGACTATTGTCAAAGAAGATTTATACTTTATTGATCAAATTGGACTACAAAATCATCTATCTCCTACGCGAGCAAACGGTTTATTGGAGATGGTCAAAAGAATGAAATTAGAGGCGTTAAAACACGTTTAATGGAAGAATTAGAAAATACTATCATAGAAGTCTTAAAGTCTATTTTTGACCCTGAAATACCTGTAGATATATATGAGCTTGGCCTCATTTATGAGGTTAAAATAGACAAGGATAAAAACGTCGCTATCGATATGACCCTTACCTCACCAAATTGTCCTGTTGCCGAAAGCATGCCTAAAGAGGTTGAAGACAAGGTCGGCGAGATCGAGGGTGTTAAAAGCTCAAAAGTGGAAATTGTTTTCGATCCTCCCTGGGATAAAGAAATGATGAGTGAAGAAGCCAAACTTGAGCTGGGTTTTTTATAAAACGAAGCTTACCGTATATAAACCTCTACTCTCCTATTCAGGGCCCTACCCGCTGCTGTCGTATTTAAAAACTTTGGTTTTGTTTCACCAAAAGAAACAACCTCAATTCGATTTGACTCAATTCCTCTTCTCATTAGGTATTTCTTGATTGAATTCGCTCTCTTAAGAGCCAATTGCTGGTTAAAAGACTCGTCTCCAGTAATGTCTGCATGTCCGGCAATAACAATAGATGAACCCGGCATTGATTTTAACAGATTCGCTGTCTCATTAAGCACCGGATAAAATCTAGATTGTACAGAAGATTGATTGATCGTAAAATTGACATCGCCAATGGAGGTAAGCCCTGTTTTGTCGATTACTGGTGTCGGAGTAACATTCGGTGTTGGTGTCGGAGTAACATCCGGCGTGGGTGTTGGTGTCACATCAGGTGTCGGCGTCGGTGTCACATCAGGCGTTGGAGTCGGAGTAACATCAGGTGTCGGCGTCGGTGTCACATCAGGCGTTGGAGTCGGCGTGACATCAGGCGTTGGGGTCGGAGTAACATCCGGTGTTGGTGTCACATCAGGCGTTGGCGTCGGTATAACATCCGGTGTTGGTGTAACATCAGGCGTTGGTGTAACATCAGGCGTTGGTGTCGGAGTAACATCCGGCGTTGGTGTCGGAGTAACATCCGGCGTGGGTGTAACATCAGGCGTTGGGGTCGGTGTCACGTCAGGCGTTGGTGTCGGAGTAATATTAGGTTCAGGACTCGTCGGAGAAGAGTCAGGCAGAACATCAGGTTCGGGAACAATATCCGGAGTTGGCGAAGGAACAACGGCTAAGTTTGTAGAATCAACACCTTTTTCCTTACCATCACAATCAACAACTGCGCCATAAGGTGTATCTTTTTCTTGGTCTAAAAAATTTATTACTCCATCCCCATCATCATCTTGGAATTTTTTCTGCAAAACAATATTGGCACTATCCAATTTTTTAATCTCATTTTCAAGATATGACATGTCTGGAAAACATGGAGAATATGCCCAATCCATATGTTCCTCATGTTTACCAAGATAAAAATTGAATCCAACTGATGCATTTGCTACAAAACCATCGAATCCTCTTTTGGCAACAGTGGAAAACATATCAAAGGTTTTTTGCTGATAAATATGCCAAATGAATGACGCATCAAAGAAAAGTGCTACACGTTTACCAAGCTTAATTTGAGGAGTAAAACCAAACATTAAATTCGCCATGCGCTCATCCTTACCATCAATACTAGTTGTATCGCTTATAAGCATTGAGAAACCACCACCTGTATGGAATAAAAGGCTAATGTGGTTGGTGAAATTCTCAAACATGAGCATGCGTCCAATATCAGCAATACCTTGAATAGAGGCACGGTAATAATCGGTTCTAAAAGGCAAACTAAAACCATTATCCCCTTTGTCATCATTGGTTATTCTGTCGTAGCCAAAATCTACTTTAAAACCATATTTATTGTTGAACATGTGACGTATTCCCCCTGAAGCATGAAACAAGTCATAGGTGTTCGAAAAATAACCATCAGTATATGGTTTTACTGCATTGGTAAGCCCTCCACATAAATCTAATGACCATTTATTATTTTCCTCAAATTGACTCATTGAGGTAAACGAAAGCAATAAAACAAAAGTGAAAATAAACGACTTACTCATGACCATTCTTTGTTAATTAACAAATATAGGACAAAATAAAAGAAAATCTTCTATTCTGCTTTAACGAAAACAAACTTCCTCAATTGGAAGTTTGGTGCGTCATAATACTCCAAAACCAAATCTCGTTTTGTCCGCATTATTACTTTGTATCTCCTTCTCTCAACACCTGAACCAATAATCAATTCATCAGAATCTAAAATGTACCTCAAATCTTCACCCTGAAATTGAACCATATACGAATATGGAAGACTATTTATATTTAAATCAAATGATACAAATCCATCCGACGAACCAGCGCTGAAATTTAAATCAAGCTCTCCGCTCACATCATCTAAAATATATTCTATAAGCTGCCCATCAGTTACCTTCAATCTAGCTAAGGACCATTCCCCATCCATATGACCAATGAATCGATTTTCCTTTGAACAAGAGGAAAGTATAGATAGCAATAATATGAATAGAATTGGTCTCAAGAGTCAAGCGAAAAAGCAATGGAATAAAAAAGTTTAAGCCCGGTTTTCATTGCATTATGGTCAACATCAAATCGGGAATGATGCACGTTGTTTATAATCCCTTTGGATTTATTACCAACACCTAGCCTAAAAAAACAAACAGGTACGATATGGCTGTAAAAGGCAAAATCCTCTGCTGTCATCCGCAGTTCTAAGTTATACACATTTGACTCATCTAGAATATCACACGCCAATTTTCGAACTTTTTTTGTCAGTTCAGCGTCATTTTTTAAAAAGGGATATCCACGCGATATCCGTAAGTTGATCTTTCCTCCATATTTTAATTCGATACTTTTTGCGACATCTTTTATACCGGACTTGGCTATCTCTCTCCAATTTTCATTCATGGTACGAAAAGTACCTTTTATTTTCGCCGATTCTGGAACTACATTAGTCGAGCCAAGTGCCTCAAACAAACCAAAATTAATGACACTTGGAATACCGACCGGGGAATTTGAATTGATGTAATTTTGAGCAGCTAATATGAACTCTGCACCCATGAACATGGGATTAATGGTTTGTCCTGTGAGGGCACCATGCCCGCCTTTCCCAAAAATCTCGAGATGAAGTTCATCACTAGATGCCATGTACAAGCCCTCACGAAAGCCCACTTTACCAAATTCAAGGTCAGGAAATACATGTAAGGCAAACATTTTGGAAACCTCCGGATTAGAAAGCCCACCCTCATCAATAATTAAATTAGCACCACCAGGATTCACCTCCTCACCCGGCTGAAAAATCAATTTTACCGGTTGCTTGAGTTTATTCTTGAAACGAAATAAAACCTCTGCCAAACCCAATAGGATCGCAGTATGAACGTCGTGTCCACATGCGTGCATTATGCCATCCGTTTTGCTCTTGTAGGAAACTTCATTCTCCTCCTGAATAGGCAAGGCATCTAAATCTGCGCGAAAAGCGATACAATTCGCATTCTTCTTATGACCATCACCATAGATTGTCGCGATAACTCCTGTACCACCGATACTCTTGAAACTAGAAATACCGATTTCGTCCAAAATAGTTTTGACAAAAGCTGAAGTTTTATGCTCCCTATACGAAAGCTCAGGATACATGTGCAGATGTTCACGATACTTACACATACGCGCATACACTGTGGAAGCAAAAGTATCTATTTCAGTTAATTCAATCATCGTTCGAAACAATAGACTGATAACCAGAAAGAATCAATTTTATTGAGACCAGTGCCATTAAAATTCCAAAAAGAAGTTTAACAACATTTGGACTGAGTTTTAGAGACAATTTAGAGCCGAAATAGGCACCAACAAAAAACGTGATTGCCACTACCAGTCCAAATTTCCACTGAACGTTACCGTCCCTCCAATAATTCATAAGCCCGAGCCACACAACAGGCATAGCCAATACAAAAAGACTCGTGCCCTGGGCTTCATGTTGCGTTAATCCTAATAAAAAAACAAGACCGGGTACAATAATAATACCTCCACCAACACCAACAAAACCACTCAGAATTCCTGCAAATATTCCAATAGAGCTCAGCAATAAAATTGTTTGAACCGTCATTTTACATTTTTTATTTAAAATTAAGCATTCTAATCAACTAGTAAATTACATCCTCGTATGTCAGAATTTGCAATTCGACCTATAATTTCAAAACCAGTATTCCTTTTAATACCTATATCATCTGTTGCAATGAAGCTGCAACTATTGATATTCGCTAAATCGATAATATTTATTCCAGAGCTAATCTCTCCGTCGACAATGGTGAGTGGGTCGGATTGATCTCGATATAAAACTTTCATCCAAGGGGGTGTAGTAAATACTAAATCGTGTTTACAATATGCCTGAGAAAGTAGTTCAGTCATCCCATATTCCGAATATAATTCTGATATATTGAGCTCTTTAGACAGCAATTCATGCATTTTTGCTTTCGATAATTCGGTTCTACGACCTTTCATACCCCCTGTCTCAATAACCTTGCACCCAGATAGGTCTATTTTCAGGTCAATTAGATCTAACAATGAGTAGGATACACCAAATAACAAAACCTGCCTTCCCTCCTTTCTAGCAGCCGCAATTAGCGCTGGAATTTCTTGTGTATTCTCTAAAATGAATTTAGAACGAATAGATTGACTCAAGCCCATCAAATGAGAAACCATGTAAATCAGACTTGAATCACCTTGCTCTACATAATTTGGTAACAATCCCAATATCACAAATTTTTCAGGTGGGCCAATGTATTTTTGGAAAGCCAAAACAAATGATTTCTCATAGATAGATAAATCTTGAACGTAGTGCCGACTTCTTTCGCCTCCAGTTCCACTACTTTTAAAAACAGCCTCTATCGCCTTTCCCGAAGAGGAATGAATTTGATATGATTTAAAGAAAGAAATAGGTAAAAATGGAATCTCAGTGAGTGATGCAGGTTTCTCTCTATTCAAGACTTTCACATAATCTGAGTAAATAGGACAATGCTGAAACTGATACCGGAAAACTTCAAAGGCTAAATCTTCAAATTGTGATGGGCTATGATTAATGAATATTTTTTGGGTCCAATCCATAATTACAAAGGTATTTAAAGTCTTTAATAATCAATAAAGTCATTACTTTTGAACTGAAAAACATTTTGCTTGTTATATAGCCAAATATAAAAGATAAAAATTGACCCGAACGTGTGTATTACTGCTGCAGCTAGGAACTCCTGACAGTCCATCCACAAGTGATGTCAGACGGTACTTATCAGAATTCTTAAATGACCCGAGGGTAATTGATTTACCATTTTTACTTCGCAAAGTTTTGGTCAATGGTGTTATAGTTCCTTTTAGGGCCCCAAAGTCAGCAAAAATTTACAAGGAGTTATGGGATAAAAGTAATGGTGTATCACCCTTAATGACTCATACGGAAAATGTCAAAAGCTTCTTGCAGAAAAAATACGATTCGGAGCAAGTAACCATTGAATTTGCCATGAGGTATCAGAATCCCTCCATGGACTCAGTAATGGAAAAAATCCGAAAAGAAAACTACGACCATATCATCATTTTGCCTCTATTCCCACATTATGCGAGTGCATCGGGAGGATCTGCCATCGATAAGGCTTTGAAAATCATTAAAAAATGGTGGGTGCTTCCTAAAATAAGTGTCATCAATCAATTTTGGGATAATGAAGGATATATTGACTCTATAGTCGAAAGAAGCAAAGCATTCGATTTAGAATCTTACGATCATATTTTATTCTCCTATCACGGTCTTCCTAACAGACATGTTGACAAAGTCTATGAAGGTAGTGACCTCTGCACCGATCAACCATGTGAAGAGGAAATCAATGAAAAAAACAAGTTATGTTACAAAGCCACGGCATATGCCACAACGAGGCTTTTGGCAGATAAAATGAATCTTCAACCACAAGATTATACCGTTTGTTTTCAATCACGTCTTGATAAAAAATGGCTCACTCCGTTTTCTGACCAAGTTGTTGAGAAATGGGCGGAAAAGGGGGCCAAAAGGTTGCTTGTTTTTTCTCCAGCATTTGTCGCCGATTGTTTGGAAACAATTATTGAGATAGGCGCCGAATATCAAGAAATTTTTGAAGAAAAAGGTGGAGATGAAGTTCACCTTGTACCAAGTAATAATGACCATCCCGAATTTATCAAAGGACTAGAAGAATTAATTAACAAGGAATTATAATTGTTTCTTGACTAAGAGTTTTATAATTTTGCAACCTAAATTAAAATAATGTCAAATACAACCGAACGTCTAACCTACAAGGTAAAAGATATTTCCCTAGCAGATTGGGGCAGAAAAGAAATAAAACTAGCTGAGGCAGAAATGCCTGGTCTTATGAGCTTAAGAGTGGAGTATGGCGCCTCAAAACCACTAGCAGGAGCAAGAATTGCAGGATGCCTGCACATGACCGTTCAAACGGCGGTGCTTATTGAAACACTCGCTGAGCTTGGTGCCGACGTGACTTGGTCCTCATGTAATATTTTTTCAACTCAGGATCATGCGGCCGCTGCCATTGCTGCTGCCGGTATTCCAGTATATGCCTGGAAAGGAATGAACGAAGAAGAATTCGATTGGTGTATTGAACAAACGTTATTTGCCTTCAAAGACGGTGAGCCATTAAATATGATTCTCGATGATGGTGGGGACTTAACCAACATGGTTTTTGACCGTTACCCAGAACTCACTGCAAACATTAAAGGTCTTTCAGAAGAAACAACAACTGGTGTGCACAGATTGTACGAAAGAAAAAACAATGGCACGCTTGTAATGCCAGCTATAAATGTTAACGATTCTGTTACCAAATCTAAATTTGACAACAAATACGGGTGTAAAGAGTCATTGGTTGATGCAATCAGAAGGGCAACAGATACAATGATGGCAGGAAAAGTAGCTGTTGTTTGTGGATATGGTGATGTTGGTAAAGGTTCTGCAGCATCACTTAGAGGTGCTGGTGCAAGGGTAATTGTTACGGAAGTTGATCCAATTTGCGCGCTGCAGGCTGCAATGGATGGATTTGAGGTCAAAAAATTGAACTCTGTGGTAGACAACGTAGATATTGTAGTTACTACTACTGGAAATAAAGATATCGTTGTTGGTTCTCATTTTGAAAGTATGAAGGACAAAACCATAGTTTGTAACATTGGACACTTTGATAACGAAATCGATATGGCTTGGTTAAATGAGACTTATGGAGATTCTAAAGTAGAAATTAAGCCTCAAGTTGATTTATACAATATCAAAGGAAACGAAATCATTGTTCTTGCAGAAGGAAGATTAGTCAATCTAGGGTGTGCAACAGGTCACCCGTCATTTGTTATGTCTAACTCATTTACAAATCAAACACTCGCCCAAATAGAGTTGTGGGAGAATTCAGACAAGTATGATAATGATGTGTATATGCTTCCGAAAGCATTGGACGAAAAAGTAGCACGTTTACACCTCGCAAAAATTGGTGTGGAACTTGAAGAACTTTCTTCAGACCAAGCTGATTATATTGGCGTAAAAGTTCAAGGCCCATACAAACCTGAGCATTACAGATATTAAACAGTAATCAACTCGATATACAAAAGCGAGCCTATGGGTTCGCTTTTTTTATTCCATTTAGTCTTAAATAAATAAAAGAGGTAAATACAATTACTCAATATGATAATAAGTGCCCTGGCTTGCTTGTCATATCGCTGCTAGGAGGAGCGAATTGAGTCAATGAAATACCTCTAACCGACTCCCGATACTCTTTTATTGAAGGAATTCTTCCGAGAATAGCAGATAAAACTACTACAGGCGTTGAACCAAGAAGCGACTCACCTTTTTTTCTTTTGGAATCAGCAACTACTCTTCCCTGAAATAGACGTGTCGATGTTGCCATTACGGTATCGCCCTTTTCGGCCTTTTCTTGGTTACCCATGCAAAGGTTGCAACCAGGACGCTCCAAATAAAGTATATTTTCATATTTAGTCCGAGCTAAAGTTTTTGGTGCTTCGTCGTCAAATTCGAAACCTGAATACTTTTGGAGTATTTCCCAATCCCCTTCTTCTTTCAATTCTTCAATAATATTATATGTCGGAGCAGTCACAACAAGCGGAGCTTTAAATTCCACTTTTCCATATATCTCCTCTAAGTTTTTCAGCATTTTGGCAACGATCTTAATATCACCTTTATGTACCATACAGGAACCAACGAAGCCTAAATCCACCTTTTTATTTGCTCCATAATAAGATAATTCGCGAATTGTGTCGTGTGTATATCGTTTTGATACATCATCGTTATTCACATCCGGGTCAGCTATCATCGGTTCATTGATAATGCTTAAATCGACTTCAAATTCTGCATAATACTTCGCATTCTCATCAGGTGTTAGTGGAGGCTTTTCACCAGATCTAATTTCTTCAATACGCTTGTTAGCCATATCAATTAAACCTTGCAACACTTGTTTCTCATTATCCATTCCCTTATCAATCATGATACCAATCCTACTTTTGGCAATTTCCAGGGATTCTATAAGTGTATCAGGTTGAGAAATACAAATAGATGCTTTTGCTTTCATTTCCGCAGTCCAATCTGTAAAAGTAAATGCTTGGTCCGCCAAAAGTGTTCCAATGTGCACTTCAATGATTCTTCCTTGAAAGACATTTTCACCTTTGAAATGATCAAGCATCTGCGCCTGAGTAGCATGAACCACATCTCGAAAATCCATATGCTCTAACATCTTACCTTTAAAAGTAACCTTAACAGATTCTGGAATTGGCATGGATGCTTCTCCTGTTGCCAACGCGAGTGCAACGGTTCCTGAGTCTGCACCAAAAGCGACACCTTTAGACATTCTTGTATGGGAATCTCCACCAATAATGATGGCTCTATCATCAATTGTAATATCATTTAAAACTTTATGAATCACATCGGTTAATGGATGATATACTCCTTTTGGATCTCGACCAGTAATTAAACCGAAATCATTCATAAACTTCATGAGTCGAGGCGTATTCTCTTGGGCTTTTAAGTCCCAAACCGAGGCTGTGTGACAACCTGATTGATATGCAGCGTCTACAATAGGTGATACAACTTTCGCCGCCATCATTTCTAATTCCTGTGAAGTCATTAAGCCCGTAGTATCTTGAGAACCGACAATATTGACATTGACACGCACATAAGAACCCGCATGTAATATGGCTCCTGATGTCCCAACAGCGTTTCGGTTGAATATCTTTTCTACGGCGGTTAAACCTTGGCCTTCATGAGAAATTTCCTTTGAGGGCGCAAAAACAACAGGCATTTGGATACCTAATGTCTTGGCTGCAAACGTCTGAAGTTTTTTACCAAAAACAATGGCATAGGAACCCCCGGCCTTCATGAATTCTATTTTTTGGGGTGTAAATGCGGCGGATATATCTTTAAGTTCTTTATCGCCATCGTATAACTTTTTCTCTTTGGTATTGATCGTAAGAACTGTTCCTGTTTTGACCGAGTAAATTTCCTCAAGAATTGGCTCTCCATCTTCATCTAAAATTGTATTTCCATCTGAATCCTTCTTCTTTTTCCAATTTTTAAGATCAATCCCTATTCCTCCGGTTACACCGACGGTAGTTAAGAATATAGGCGAAATCCCATTCGTTCCAGCAACTACCGGTGCAAAATTTATAAATGGAACGTACGGACTAGCCTGTTTTCCAATCCAAAGTGCGACGTTATTCACACCTGACATTCTAGAAGAACCTACACCCATCGTACCTCTTTCGGCGAGTAACATTACCCTTTTATCTGGATGTGCATTTTTAAGCATCAAGAGCTCTTCTTGACGTTTCTCATCAAATTCGAACATACATTTACCATGCAACTCTCTATCTGCTCTTGAATGCGCCTCTTTTCCGGGTGAAAGCAGGTCGGTAGAAATATCTCCCACACCAGCAACGAAGGTGACCACTTTTATTTCTTCCTCTATGTCTGGTAACTTTGTGAAAAATTCTGCCTTCGCATAACTTTCTAAAATGTCTTTGACAATCTCATTACCATTTTTGTAGGCCTCTTCCAAACGTTCCATATCGGCCTCATACAAAAACACTTGGGTCTTTAAAACCTTGGAGGCACTTCTTGCTATGGCCTCATTATTTTCAAATAAAAGGTCGAGAAGCACCTCTATAGATGGACCTCCTTTCATGTGAGACAACTGCTCAAAAGCAAATTCTGGAGTTATTTCATTGACAATGTATTTTCCTAAGATGATTTCTTTAAGGAAGGTTGCTTTTACTGCGGCAGCAGCAGTTGTGCCGGGTAAAATATTATATATAAAGTAATACAGAGAGTCCTTTCGATACTCATGATTATCCTCTTTTATTTGATCGACCAGCTCAGCAACTAACTCTGCTCCATTGATAGGCAATGGATGAAGTCCGTCAGAAGCTCTTTCACTAATTTCTTTTAGATAATCTTGGTATTTGCTCATATTGCTCTTTTACTTAACATAAAATGCTACATAATTTATTCAACAGATTTCTACTTGCGAACTTAACGATTTTACAAGTAAGTATCAAGGTTTATAAGGCCTTAAATTAAAAAATGATACAAATTAAGCCAATAAAGAATCATTCAAAATAAAGAGCGCTTGGAATTCATACATTTGTTAAAATAACTCGATAAATATTTGATATGCAAAAACGATTTGAAAACTTGAGAGTTTTAGACCTTTCTACAGTATTGGCTGGACCTTCTGTTGCCACCTTTTTTGCTGAGCTTGGCGCAGAGGTACTCAAAGTAGAACCTCCAGGGTTGGGAGACGTTACGAGATCATGGAAACTTCCCTCTGAAGATCCGGAAGACAACGTTTCATCTTATTTTTCAAGTGTAAACTTCAAAAAAAAATATTTGACATTAGATCTACTAAACAAAAAAGACCATTCGATTTTGATGCAGCATATATCGAATACAGACATCGTGATAAGTAACTTTAAGAAGGGAGATGCAAAAAAACTAAATATTGAAGATGCTACACTCAGAAAAATAAACCCCAAGCTAATCATTGGGAAAATAACTGGTTTTGGTGAACAAAATGAACGAATCGCATATGATTTAATTCTACAAGCAGAAACAGGATTTATGTCTATCAATGGGGAAGCAGATCAGGGTCCTTTGAAAATGCCAGTTGCCTTAATTGATGTACTTGCTGCCCATCATCTCAAAGAAGGTTTATTATTGGCACTTTTGAGTAAGGAAGCACGAACGATAAATGTTTCACTACATGATGCCGCTGTTTCTAGCCTAATGAACCAAGCTAGTAATTACCTAATGACTCACGAAAAACCCAAAAGAAAGGGCAACCTTCACCCCAATATTGCACCTTACGGAGAGATCTTTACAACCAAAGATGGAAATAACATTACCCTTGCCATAGGAAGCGATAAACATTTTCGATTGCTCTGCGCACTTTTTGAAAATACAACACTGATGCAATCAGATGCATATAAAACCAACCAACTTCGCGTAAAAAATAGAGAAGCACTCGCAAAGGAATTGAGCACACTTATTTCAGGAATTTCAATGGAAGCACTCCTGTCCGAATGCTTAAAAAATGGAATTCCATGTGCTGAAATTAAGTCAATAGACCAAGTATTGAAAAGTGATTTATCAAAAAACCTAATAAGAGAGGAAATCATTGAAGGAAAGCAGACATCAAGAATCACAAGTATTGCAGCAAAATGGAAATAAATAACTTAAATTGTATCATCCTATGAACCTTGATGAAAAAGTTTATTTGGAATTGATTCAGCTTATTTCAGAGCACAGAAGGGATTTATTTGACGAAATCGCTGCGCAAAGAACTGATTATATAAATGTGGTCATTGAAAATTTATACAAAGAGCACAACGCTTCTGCCGTACTAAGAACTTGTGATTGTTATGGTATTAAAAAGTTACATGTTATAGAGAACGAGAATCAATACAAGGTAAACAGAGACATTGCACTTGGTGCTGGTAAGTGGGTTGATGTTGAAACACATGCGCTTGGTAATCCACCTGCACTTCAGTGCATAAAAACACTAAAATCAAGAGGATATAAAATTATTGCCACCACACCGCATACCGATGAATTTGACGTGTACGACCTCCCCATCGACCAACCAATGGCATTTTTTTTCGGGACTGAATTCAGTGGACTATCTGCTGAGGTTCTTGAACATTGCGACATGCGTGTCAAAGTACCTATGTATGGATTCACAGAAAGCTTCAATATCTCTGTTTCGGCTGCAATTCTTCTTAGTGCACTTAGAAAACGATTAAATGATTCAGATTACAACTGGAGGCTTTCGAAGAAAGAACAAACCATCCTAAAAACCGAATGGTGCATTAAAAACCTAAATAAGGGAAAAGAAATTGAGTCTGAAATTCGACGAAGGCTAATTGAAAAAGAATTGTAAATTTGAAACTAATATTTAAGCAAAAGAAAAATCATGGGTAAAGGAGATAGAAAAACGGCAAAGGGAAAAAGAACAATTGGAACCTACGG
>CAJXCU010000015.1 GCA_913051935.1 uncultured Flavobacteriales bacterium | reverse complement strand
CGCCTTTCGTTTTGAAGTATCTGGCTTTGATGGCAATTGTTTATCTACTTTGGTTATTCTCACCAAGCTTTGCATTGTTGAGCTTTTTGTTGTACTCGGCTTGGCATTTTGGAGAAACAGATACCGAGGAGTGGGAAATACGCTCGCCCTTTATTGGAATGCTATGGGGATGTTTGTTTTTCGTTGGTCTCTTCTCTTCTCATATTGAAGAGCTGCAAAGCGTCCTGCTTCTTTTAGATGTGCAAAGCTTAGACCCGGCCCTTAATTATTCGCTTTATTTTTCTATTACGCTTGTTGTGTCCTCAGTTTTGGCCCTGGCGTTTAAGCGCTTGCAGTGGTTGGTATTGGTGTTCTTTTTGGTGTTGAGTCAATGGGTTCCCTTGGTGATTGCCTTTGGTATTTATTTTATATTCCATCACAGCTACAAGGGATGGACCCATCTGCGTGAATCACTAGGGCAAAACAACTTTACGCTTTTTAAAAACGCGCTTCCTTTTAATATCGGGGCTTTTGTCCTGTTCCTGTTTTTCTTTTTAAACCCTCAGGGCTCACTCGAGACCAATACATCTTTGTTTTTTGTATTTATTTCTTGCATTAGTTTTCCACACATATTTTGCATGCATCGGTTTTATGCCTTGAGAAAAAAAACGTAAAAATTTACAGAAGCTTTACCAATAACTGATCACCCTCCTTAGAGACTTTCAAAAGGCTTTTCTTTGACAACCCCTTCATGGCAACATCCCATGCTTTGTTACTCAATTCAAACTTTGACTTTAGTATCGATAGCTCCATGACCTCATGTTTTTTAAGCTCCGCTAGCACAAGCTTCTCATTGTCGGTCAGGGAAACTGCCGCTGTCTTTTTTTCGGGACGCATTTGCGGGAAAAACAAGACCTCCTGAATGGATGAATTGTTGGTTAAAAACATACAAAGTCGGTCTATTCCAATACCCATACCAGAGGTTGGAGGCATCCCGTATTCTAGAGACTTGACAAAGTCTTGGTCAATAAACATGGCCTCATCGTCTCCTTTCTCTGCAAGCCTCACTTGTTCTTCAAAACGTTCCTTTTGATCAATGGGGTCGTTGAGCTCAGAATATGCGTTGGCAAGCTCTTTTCCGTTCACCATTAATTCGAAACGTTCTGTGAGTTCCGGATTGTCTCGGTGTTTTTTACAGAGCGGAGACATTTCAACAGGGTAGTCTGTAATAAAGGTTGGTTGGATATAAAGATGTTCGCATTTTTCACCGAAAATTTCATCAATGAGCTTTCCTTTACCCATACTTGGGTCAGCTTCAACATCTAGTGTTTTGCAAGTTTCCCTTAACTCATTTTCATCCATTTTAGAGATATCAATACCGGTATTCTCCTTAATAGAGTCAATCATCGAAATCCTTTTAAAAGGCCTTTTAAAGCTTACTTTGTTGTCTCCTATTTGGACATCAGTAGTACCCAAAACATCCATACAGATTTTTTCGAGCATTTCCTCCGTAAAATCCATCATCCACTTATAGTCTTTATAAGCAACATAGATTTCCATTTGGGTAAACTCAGGATTATGTGTTCGGTCCATGCCTTCATTTCTGAAGTCTTTGGCAAACTCATATACGCCGTCAAAACCTCCAACAATCAGCCTTTTTAAATAAAGCTCATTTGCGATTCGTAGGTATAGCGGGATGTCCAAAGCATTGTGATGGGTAATAAAAGGCCTTGCCGCTGCCCCTCCTGGAATAGACTGTAAGATCGGCGTTTCTACTTCCAAGTAATTTTTGCTGTTCAAAAAAGTTCTCATTGAAGAAATAATTTTTGAACGCTTGATGAATGTGTCTTTTACGTGCGGGTTGACAACTAAATCCACATACCGCTGTCTATATCTGGTCTCAGGATCTGTCAACGCATCGTATGTATTCCCATCAGCATCTGTCTTTGGCATTGGTAGCGGTCGAATGGATTTACTGAGTAGGGTGAGCTCTTTTGCGTTGATTGATATTTCGCCAACCTGCGTTTTAAATAGGGTTCCTTTTATACCGATGAAATCACCTAAATCTAGAAGTTTTTTAAAGACATCGTTGTAAAGTGATTTGTCCTCTTCGGGACAAATTTCATCTCTATTGACGTATATTTGAATGCGCCCCTCAGAATCTTGTAGCTCTGCAAAAGATGCTTTACCCATAATTCTTCTGCTCATCATTCTTCCCGCAACACAGACCCCCTTGCCTTCTTCGTAGTTTTCGAGAAGCACTTTAGAAAGTGCATCGACAGGATATAACGGAGCCGGAAAGGGCTCAATATTTAACGTTCTAAGCTTTTTCAGAGCTTCGCGTCTCTGAATTTCTTGTTCTGAAAGTTCTTGTTGGCTCATGAGCAGTAATTCATTATGAAGTGCAAAGATAAAGGAAAACCCGATTTTATGAAGGGTTCTTCAGACTTATCAGCTTGTCTTTTCGGAACGCGCCAATAGTCGGTTTAATTCTTGGAACTCCTCTTCGGTGAATTCTCGCCACTTTCCGATTGGAAGATCTAGTTCAATATTCATAATCCTCACCCTTTGTAGTTTCGTTACGCGATAATTTAGATATTCGCACATACGCCTAATTTGTCTATTTAGACCTTGTGTAAGCACAATGCTAAATTCATTTTGTCCAAGCTTTTTTACTTTACACGGCTTTGTGGTTGTGTCCAAAATCGGAACCCCTGAGGACATTCGCTTAATGAAAGTGGAATTTACAGGCCTATTCACCCGAACAACATATTCCTTTTCATGACCGTTACGGGCCCTTAAAATCTTATTGACAATGTCCCCATCATCAGTCAAGAAAATCAAACCTTCACTAGGCTTATCTAATCTTCCGATAGGAAAAATTCGCTTGGGATAATTGATATAATCAATAATATTATCTTTTTCTACTCTTGTGTCTGTCGTACAAACAATTCCTATCGGTTTATTAAAGATGAGGTATACGGGTTTATCTTGTTTTTGAGAAACTGATTTTCCATCGACCTCTACCGAATCATGCTCTTGAACCTTGGTTCCTAGCTCTGGTTTAATTCCATTTAGTGTGACTCTACCTTGCGCTACAAGCTTATCCGCTTCTCGCCTCGAGCAGTAACCAACCTCGCTTAAGTATTTATTGAGTCGGACAGGAAAATCATGATTTGAGGGCATATCCCAAAGATAGTTAAAAGGATTGCGTTATATTCAAATGTTTATGCACAAAAAAAGGGGACACTGGCCCCCTTTAATATGCACAAATGACATTGCTTATCTTTTGAAAAACTTACTGGTTAAAGAACCGTTTGCGTTGTTCAATTCAAGCGTGTACATTCCATTTTTTAAATTTGACACAGCAACACTTTGGTTTGAAGTTGTTCCCTCAGAGACAACCTGACCTAGAGCATTCACAATAGAATAACTGTAACTTTCATTACCGTCGAATTGAATTGTATTTACCGCCGGGTTCGGATAAACATTTACAAATTCATCAGTAGCCTCATTTATTCCTGCACTTGGAGGCAATAAGACTCCATCAATAATATGTACAACACCGTTATCCGCAAATACATCTGCTGTGGTTACTGTCGCGTCGTTGATCATAACTCCATTGCTTAGGTCAACTGTAATGTCGCTTCCATTTAATGTTGTAACCGGTCCGGCCACTAAAATATCTGATGTTACTGGTGCGCCAACAACATGGTATAATAAAACATCTGCGAGATTAGGGAGTGCTAAAACTCCTGCCAAATCTGTACCTAAAGCAGCAGCAAGTGCGTCGAATGCATCATTGGTCGGCGCGAATACCGTAAACAATGAAAAGGGATCAGTCAGTGCCGGCATTAATTCTGCTGTGATTACTGCTGTTGCAAGTGTAGAAAAGCCGTTATCAATAGCCACATCTACAACTGTTTCGTTCGGCAATAAAACTCCGTCGAGGACGTGAACAACTCCGTTAGCTGACATAATATCTGTCGCAGTTATTTGCGCTTGGTTCACAAACGCTTCTCCTGAATTTTTAACTGTAAGTTTGAGGTCGTTGATTTGACTCAGGCTATTTATGATAGCGCCATTCGTAACATCAGCGGCGAGGACTTCACCACCAAGCACGTGATAGATAAGCACTTGAGCCAACTCTTCCGGTGTAATTGACTCGGGAGAAAATAAGTCTTCGAATGGTATTTCAAATATATCAGCTAAGTCTTCGAAAGCTTGATCTGTTGGGGCAAAAACAGTGTATTCTGCCAGCGGTTCGGTTAAAGCAGGCATGAGTTCTGCAGTAATAACGGCAGTTGCTAATGCGTTAAATCCATTGTCAATGGCTACATCTACGACTGTTTCATATGGAAGCAAAACAGCGTCTACAGAGTGAACTACACCATTGTCAGCAGTCAAATCTGCGCCTACTACCATCGCTTGGTTAGCATACACGCTACCTGCTGAAGTTTTGGTAAGCTTTAATGTGTTTGTCGTCGATACCGCATCAACAATTGCACCATTGGTTACGTTTGCCGCAGGAACGGCTGCTCCTATTACGTGATACGTTAAAACGTCTGATAAATTAGGCAAAGCAAGGATTCCATTAAGGTCCGTTCCAAGTGCATCGGCTAATGCATCAAAAGAGGCATTTGTGGGAGCAAAGACAGTAAATTCAGCTGAGGCGTCAGACAAGACTGTATTTAGCCCTTCTTGAAATAAGGCTGCTCTCAATGATGAGTGGTCTGGGCTTCCCGCAATAATGTCCATAACGGTCGTCTGTCCAGTAGCTGAAGTTGTCAAGAAAATCGCTAATGCGCTAAAAATGTGTTTAAAGTGTTTCATAAAAGTAAATTTAGTTTTAATTTTGTTTAATTTTTATTACAAAACATTCAACAAAACTTAAACAGATTTGTTCGAGATAACTTTTTTTAAAACAAAAAACAGATGATTTTTGATTACAAATGGTTCTTTTACAATATGTTATAAAAATAAAGCTTTACTAATCCGCCCATGTGTATTTTCTGTGACCCTCAAGAACATCACTTCCTCCGACTGATTTTAATACAAATTCACCAGCTGGTTTTACAACAGACTCTAATTGGTATCCTCGATGCAAGGCCTCATAAGTTAAGGCGTTTATAGCTGTTCGATCTTCAAGTCTTGCAAATAGATTAAATCTTTTGGCAATAGCCCCCCAATCCTTTTGTACAACACCCTGGAATACTTTAGATTTTGCTCCGCTACCATAGGCACAAAACCCAATTTTTTTTCCTTCTAAGTTGTTTTTTTCATTGAAGTCTATTTCTAAAGTAGACATCAATGCAAGAAATATTGATGCAGTATATTGGTTCCCCACTAAACCAGATGCCTTTTGGGTTTTTTCTATTTTATCCGCTGTAAATTTCTGGTACTCCTCAGTTTTCGAGATAAGCCTTCTATAGCCATTCTTTATTTTTTCTTGCTCGCTATCGCTCAAGCTAGCCATTTTGGTTTCATCATCAGAAGGATTTTCACCGATTTGATTGATGATTGCCGCGCCTGTATAGGTGTCTTTTCTATCCAGCATAAAGACATCAGGAAACATTCTTTTTCCTTGAAAGGCATATGGAAGGTGCACAATTATGCGGCTCCATTGTTCGGTGATAATATCATCCGTATCTTGATTGTAACGCCCCGTTTTAATGGCGTTTTCTCTAAAATTCATGAATGCATTTTTTACAGCCTCTGTGTAGCAACGGTTTGAAAGCTGCCCGTCAAAAACTGGGGTATCCTTGTGAATGGTTAGCGAACTTTCCTCAAATAAGATTTCGTCTTTTTTAGAAGATAATGGAATAGCTTTTACGATTGATTCTGCCAAGTCTTCGGGAAAAGGGGATCCTTTTTCTTTTGCAAGTCCGAGCACCTCTTCTACCATTTTTTGATGCGTAATTTTTCGTTTTGGTTTAAAAAAGTCGTGCACAGGGTTTGTAGATACTCCCCAAGTATCCTCAATTTCCAATAAACGCGGGTTCTGTTTAATCAGCGCAGCGCCTGCTCCTGCCCCTTGCGTATATTCTCCAGGGGAGTTTAAATTATATTTTGCATCATCAGAAAACACTACAATACCTTGCCTATTTTCTTCGGGGCCTCCGCGCGCTACCCAGTCAAGGGTATTGTGCATTGCATCAACACCACCAATACATGCAAATGTGATGTCGGTAACATCACAATGGCTAAAGCTGCCGGAACCATATTTTTGCTCCAGCATTTCGATAATATAGGTGGCCGTGGGCTTGGCACCGTCCAGTGCAGACTCCGTTCCTAAATAGATTCGTCCTATATCTTTAGGTGATATATTGTTTCTTTTTAGAAGCCGTAGGCAAGCATTTGCCCCCATCGTTGCCGCGTCCTCATGCACATCAGGTATTGACATAGATTCTAAGCCAAGCCCCCTATTAAGCTTACTAAAATCCAAATTTCGATATGCTGCAAACGCTTCTATTTTAAAATGAAGCTTTGGGAAATAAATGGAAACGTCGTCAATACCTACTGTTGTCATAGTTTATTTTTTAAGCAAAGGCTTTAGATTCTTAAGCGGCCCGTAATTTAGTTGAATTACTTACAATTGGATATAGAATTTGTTCTTAATATCTAAAAATCTGTAAATAAGCATTTTGGGGTTTTGTGTTTCGCTGGAACGATTCTTGCCCACAAAATAAAAAAGGTAGCTGTAGATGTTACAAACACACAAAAGAAAGTTGATAAGTAGAGGTAAGCTCATTATAATCACAGGGGGATTGATTCTAATTTAGAGTAAAATGAAGGGAGAGACGAAAAAATATATAAAGTGGATTTTACTATTGCTGATCGCCGTTTTTTTGGTACTCTCTGCCGCTCTTTTTTTATTAAAGGATAAGCTGATTGATAGAGCCATAGTCGAGCTAAATAAAAATCTTGAAGTCCCAATGAGTGTGGCCAAGGTTGAGCTTGCCTTTTGGTCAAGCTTTCCAAATATTTCTGTTGACCTTTTGGGGGTAAAAATACCCGGCCGTCAGGGGAGAACCGTTTTGTTAACCAGTGACAAGTTCAATTTACGATTTAATCCATTAGACCTTCTTGGAGGAGACTACAACCTCAAGCAAATCAATATAACTGAGGGCACATTAAACCTCGAAATAGACACACTGGGCAGAGAAAATTTTGATATCATAAAGGATGACCAAGAAGGCAATGATTCTGATTTTCGATTGGCTTTGCGTGCTGTTCGGCTAAAGCAAATGAATGTTCGATACCTAAATAGGTATACCAAACAAGATTATTCAACACGTGTAGAACTGATATCGCTTTCCGGAGAGCTTTCCGAAAATGAGTTTGAAATGCTCACGCAAGGGAATATTCAGGTACTCGATGCCCTTAGCTCCGGGGTTCCGCTCATAAAAAACCAACGTCTGGAGTTTGATCTGCGTCTGAGTGTGGATAAAACAAAGGGGGTTACAAAGATACCCACTGCAGTGATAGATATTGGAGGGTTGCCATTTGAAATAGATGGATATATTCATCCAGACAGTCTGTGGTTTAATATCAAATCAAATGAGATTCAGCTTACAGATGCGGTTGAAAAGTTAGCGCTGAGAGGCTCAAAAGAAACCTTGAATAAATTCAAAGGCAAAGGGATGTTGGATTTTGAACTTGAAATATTTGGTGGAACAGCGAGCGCTGATCCTGTTAATATAAGCTGTCTTTTTGCGATTAAAGATGGACAGCTTCGAGAGCCGATCGAAGACATACAATTGAGAAATATTAACCTTAAAGGGCACTACTTTAAAACAGATGAAAACCCTGAAGAGTTGGTTCTAGAAAATATCAGCTTAATTTCTGAAACAGGCCCTTTCAAAGGGGCCTTATCTATCGTTGATTTCAGCGCACCTACCTGGAATGGTTCTGCACAAGGAAAGATCAACCTAAATTCTTTAAATCGAATTTTTGGATTTTCAGGAATTGATGAGGTAAAGGGGTTTGTCAATCTATCGGCGGATTTTTTCGCCACTGAGAGTGTCTCTGAATCAAAGATGATTTTACAGAAATGTAATGGAACGGTAAATTTTGAAAACGTCATATTGAAGTTGGCGGAAGATAAAAGGCGTTTTAAGCAAATAAACGGAAAGGTGGATTTTACAAAGCAAAGCCTTCAAGTAAATAATTTCTCATTGGCTGTAAATAAAACAGACATGACGTTTAAAGGAAGAATGTTCAACGTCTTCAATTATTTATATAACAATGGGGATCTTGGTTTAAAATTAAATTTGAGCGCATCTAATATTGCATTGACAGATTTAGGATCCACTTCAAAAGAGCAGAAGAAAGCCAAGCAAAAAACATTTGTACTTCCTGAAAATATAAAAGGCTCTTTATCCGTTGATATTCAGAATCTGAATTATGAAAAACATGACTTTAAAAATGTTCGAGGCGACCTGGCTATTGAAGGTCGAAATTTAGACTTCAGCTATATTTCTTTAGAAAATTCCGGAAGCCGAATAGAGGGGGGATTGAATATCCTTGAGTCTCAAGCTGAAAGCTTTGATATATCAATAAAAGCCAGCAGCTCAGGCATTCTCATACAAGAGGCATTTAGAGAATGGGATAATTTTTACCAAGATGTCTTGTTGGTTGAAAACATAGAGGGAGTTGCCGCACTAAATATTTCATTTCGCGGGTTGTTTGATCTTCAAACAGGACTTGAATATCCCTCTATCGATAGCAAAATGGAATTGGACATTTCCAACGGAGTGATTCGAAAAGCCGCAATTATGAATGACATCGCGAAGAGTATAAAAGATAGCCCGGCAAAATATGTTTTGGGAAAAAAGAACCTTAAAGTACTTAAAAAGCGCCTGAAAAACATCTCTTTTGAACGCATGAAAAATACCATTACAATTAAAAACAGTACTGTGAGTATTCCAAAAATGTTGATTTCATCTTCTATACTAGATATGAACATATCCGGAACGCACAATTTCGATAATGATATTGATTACAAATTTGATTTTAAATTTCGAGATTTGAAACAATCCAATAAAGACTCAGAATTTGGAGACGTAATTGATGACGGTTCAGGGTTTAGAATGTTTTTGAAGATGTATGGCCCTCTCGAAGACCCAACACTAGAGTGGGACAAGGAACGCCAGAAAGAGAATGTCCAGGAATACCGTCAAGAAGAAAAGAAGCAAATCAAGGAGATGCTAAAAACTGAGTTTGGAGTCTTTAAAAACGACTCCACGGTGGAGGAGTATGTTCCTGAGGAAAAACCCAGAGAAGATATCAAAATTAACTGGGACCCAACCAAGAATGCGCCTGTAAGTACTGACTCATTGGTGCCAAATCCTGAAAAGCCTAAAGCAGACAAGCCAAAGAAGAAGTCTAAGCTCAAAGAAGCACTCGAGAAGCTAAAGCAACAACAGAAAAAAGAGGCCGAGGCAGCAGAGGAGAAAATTGGAATTAAGGGAGGGGGTTAGGTCATTTCTGCTTCACTGAAATAATTTTTTAAAAACGATAAATTAAAAAAGGGAAATTTCATTTCTTTGCCAAGTTTACTGTAGTTCTTTTCAATCTCAATTATTGAATCCTCATCCCCACTAAGTTTTTTATGATGGTACCTCGCGATACAATAAAATATTTTATGGTATTGGTCATTATTATGAAACACTTGATCTTGGGCAAAGAATTCAAATAATAGCTTATTGTTTTTTACCAGACCGTTCTTAATATTTAGGAGCACTAAGGCTATAATGTTGTAGCGTTCAATTGAGATATGATCCCAGTGAACATATCCCACTAATTCATCGTAGTATAAATTAAATATTTCCTCTAAAAACGAGAAATCTTTTAAAAGCATTAATATAGGTATGAGCTCTTGAAAAAATTCGTTTTTTGCTTTGTGACTTGAAGCTGTCGATAAAATTTCCTTTTTTGTTGTTTTTCGTTTTTTCGGCTCATCTAGATAAAGCATACTTAAGTATCTACCATGAAGTACTGGGTGACAATTTTCGGGAAACTCAATGTTTTCGTAATCAATATTGAATTCCGCAAGATTGAGAAAGGCGACCTTTCGGAGATAGAGCTGTGAAAACAGCTTTTCTTCTGCGACTGCTAAATGCTGGATGGAAGATCTAATTAGGGAGCCAAAGTACCCATTGGCATGATCGTAATCAACCCACATATAAATGGCTAAATCTCGAAAGTTTTTGTTTTCAAGAAGAACAGACACTTTGTTAAGTTTTTTTTCTGATAGGGTTATCAGGCTGAAGTGAAGACTAGTGGCCATTCTTGCCACTACTGTTCTATGGTTGTGAATGAAAAGACTATTTTCTTCGAATAAAAAAGATAGCTGCTTCCAGTTTTCTTGATCAATTAAACTTTTTATAACATGAGATATAAATATTGAGAAGTAATCCTTATCCAAGTAGTTTTCTAAAAACGTAAAGCCCCCACGTTTGACTTTTTTCTGAGATAATTGCATTTGTAATTCAATCCAGTCGTCTGACAATCGGTTTTCGGTATCTCTTGATAAAAAATGGTTGTACGACCGAAATCCAATATAGTTGGACAGAATATTTAATGTTTTTCTACTGCATTTCACGGAAGGTAAAAATCCAAAACCACGCCTTAACGTATTGAATCCGATTTCATTAGATGTTTCAATGAAGACCTCTTCCTTTAACTCGTTAATATCTCTTTGTCGCGTAATCGGTTTCCCGAATTTAACCTCTACTGCCTTTCTTAAATAATTATCCACAACCCAAATATATTAAATGGGCTAAATATGGGCTAATAAAATTCAATTAAACATCATTTCTTCGAATTAATGCTAAGAACAAACATTCTCATTTTTTTATTTTTTATTTTCTGTTCTCCCTCGACCTGCGTTTTAGCTCAGTCAATTGTAAATACAGAGAAACTATTCAAAGAAAAAAAGAAAGGGTTTGCATTATCTACAAAAGCTAGCGGAAATATAATTTCAGGAAATGCTGACATTTCACTTTTCAAGTTTGCAGTTAATACAGGGTATTTAAAGGAAAAATGGACTTTGAAGCTTATAAGTGGGGGACAAAACTTGGTCCAAAATGGGAATAATATTAATTCCAGTCTCTTCTCTCAACTACGATTTAATTATTTTATAAATAGCAAACTCCGTTTATTAACTTTCTTTCAAATCCAATCTAATAACATTTTATTATTGAATAGAAGAGTTTTGGGAGGTCTTGGAATAAGACGAAATGTTTTGGGCATAGGGGATAGCTCCAAACGATTTAAACTAGATGTTACGTTGGGAGCAATGCAAGAGGAAGAGGTTCTAGACAGAATCAACCTTCCAAATATTGAGACCTACTACACGAATTATACACGCGGAACTTTTGTTTTGAATGCAGTATTTGAGGTAACTGATCGGATTACTATAATTAACACCACATATCTACAACAAAGATTTAAAGACTTAAATGACATCCGATTATTGAACGAGTTGAACTTGAACATTCCTATCAACAAATCCTTGATGGTTACGTTTGATTTTGAATACCGGTTTGACAGTAAGCCACCTTCCGTATTGAAGGGTCAAGATTTTAATAACTCTATTGGTCTTCGATTAAATATATAACCCCTTTTCTCAAGTAAAAAAAATGAATTCAATCACAGATCAACCCATCCTTTCAAGCTCAGAAGACTTGTTAAAAGTTGAAAAATACAGTCAAGCTTTATCAAACTTTATCGGCAATAGTGAAACTCCAATAACAATAGGATTGCAAGGAGAGTGGGGTACAGGAAAAACATCCTTGATGTCATTATTATTAGAAGACTTTAGTAGAGATGGTCGTGAAGTAAAAATTGCAACTTCATGGGTTAATACTTGGGAGTATAGTATGTTCAAGGGGGCGCATGAGACAACACCCGGTGTACTTCGTGGGATGTTGGAAAAACTAAAAGAATCATGTAAAGATCGCGGTGTTTGGACTTTAGCCGATGGCGCTAAAGACCGTTTTGGTAAAGCAACGAGGTTCCTTGGTGGATTAGCCAATCAAGTTCTAGCAAATCAAACAGGGTTGAACGTAAAAGATGCTGCTTCAGGAGTTTCAGATAAAACTAAGTATTTGGCTGAAATTGCCGAAATAAAAGCACTAATTGCCGGTTTGATTCAAGAGTTAATTGATGACTCAAAAAACCCGGTAGAAAAAGTGGTCTTTTTTGTTGACGATTTGGACCGAATTCCTCCTTCAGATGCGGTTGAAGTCCTAGAATCTTTGAAAAACATTTTTGATATTCCGAATTGTGTCTTTTTGTTAGCAATCGATTATGAGGTTGTGGTGAAGGGTCTAGAAAGTAAGTTTGGGCCTAAGACAGAGAGTAATGAAAGGGAGTTTAGGTCATTTTTTGATAAAATCATACAAGTGCCATTCTCTATGCCCGTTGGGACTTATGATATTGAAAACTTTTTGGTTGAAAAGCTCAAAAAACTTGAGGTCGAAATTGATGAAACCAATAGAGAGCTATTTACAAAAGCAGTTCGCTTCACAATAGGTTCAAATCCAAGAAGTTTGAAGCGTTATCTGAATTCATTTAGTTTAATAAATGATCTCAAAGCCATTGAATTCGATACAGATCAAGAGGCGCAAGGAGATGACTTCATGCTTTTTGCTTTATTGGGTATTCAGATATCATATCCAAATATTTTTCGTTTGCTGACACAAAGCTCAGATTTTACAAAATGGGACCGTGGTTTTGCAAATAAGTTTGGTGTAGAATGGACCCAAATTGAAGAGCAACTTGAGAAATTTGGCGAACATGACTTAATCGATGAGGAATGGGAGCGAGTGGTATGGGGCGCATGTCAAAAAGATCCTTATATCAAAGCGAAAGCATTTTCTATACTTGAATTATTGAATTTACTTCGTGATAGATATAAGGAAACACTTATGGAGCAAATAGATGCAGCAATGGCGTTTGCTTCTATTACAAGTGTTGACGATGATGTTGAATCTAAACAAGCCGTTCAAAAAATCGGAAATAAGACTGTGTTTAACGGCATCGCAGCAAAGGTGAACCAATTGGAAGAGGCAGGCATTTCAAATGAAGGGTTGGACAATTATAAAACACTTTGGAATATCCTTGATGGGGGAGTATCAAATAACAAATCATTTAGGATTTCCTTTACCAAAACAGCTACCTCCTTTAATAACGATAAGAATCCAGGTAAAGGCAATAGGCAAGTAATATACTGCCCCAACCCCTCAAAAAAAGAACCTGGTATCAAGTTATGGATTAAGCGAAATTACCCAGAGATCAAAGCATTAGAACAGGAATTAAAACAAAAGTTCAATCTTGAAAACACTTCCTTGATAAAGAAATTGGATGATGGAGACTTATTTATAGGCCCTGGACTTCAGAATGAATTGGGTCCTCAAAAGTATAAAGAATTGTTAGAGGCAATTGCCTCAAGAATCATAACATAATATTGTTGGAACATACCGAAAAACAACACAAAAAGGGAGTAGGTAAATCAAATAATTAACAAAAATGGGAGATAAGTTTAAAGTAAACATTAAGAAAAAAAAGGCAGTGGGTTCTGGGGAGTATTTAGAGCCACATATGAGTGTGGTAGTCGAGATGAATGGAGCTTCAAGACCTGATAGGCCAAAAACGCAAAAAGCTTTTGAAGAGTTAATCGGGCACAAATTCAGTTTTAATCTTTCAATGAGCGATTGTGAATGGGAGAAAATTTAAGTGAGAATAGATACAAATCACTTCTAACATCATAGAATAATAGTGTTGGAACAAACCGAAAAACAACACAAAAAGGGAGTAGGGAAATTAAAAATTATAAATATGGCAAAATGGAAAGTTACACTTAAAAAAGACTCTTGGAATATTTCTTCTGGAACAGAGGTTATTTTTGATAACCCGAGCAAACCAAACGTTGACAAGATTAAACAAAAGCTAGGCGAAAAGACAGGGATTGACCTTAAAACAAAGGCTATGGGAAGTCATTATTTTGAAATCGAAAAAATATAGGAATGCCTTACATTTTTAGATATATGTCAAGAGAAGATGATTGGAAATGGGCTGGAACTCCTGCGGTAATCGCAGGAGAATCCTATACAGTGATTCAGCATACGAATGCGGGAAGTAGTACTGATTTAGTCAATCACTTAAGAAAAATCGGTCGAGAAGTACGAAGCTCATCTTCTATAAGTACGGGGAGTCTAGAAGTTGGCGAAATAAAGAAAACCAATAATTGGATAGTTGAACGCATAGAGTAACACAAATAGAGACTGATACAAGAACCCTTCTGAAATTAAATACAGGAGGGTTCATTTTACCGTAAGTATAAATTAAAATTGTTTTGGGAAAATTAAATACATAAATATGGGAAGAGATCATTCAAAAGACATGAAAAGTATAGAAAAAATTAGAGATGCATTTCTAGAGCACATTGTTATTTATTTTAAATCAGGCTTTTCACCCAAATCACTGTTGAGAACCTTTGTAGATAACTGGTATGCTTATGAAAAAGCATCAATTGGTACAAGAGGTTTTTTAAATAAAAATGGAAATCCAATTTGGTTTAACAAGCTAGACCCTATAAAACATAAAAACGCATTGCTTGAGATGGATTTTATAAGTGAGGGCGCAAAGGAATTAATTCTTTCCGAAGATAAAACTATATTGGTCAATGATAAACATCAAAGGTTGATTAAAGAACATTCCATACCTGTAGCTACCCTCCATGAAATTTTCAGTAAAGAAGAAAATTTAAACGTGAATGGTGCAAAAAAAATCCTGAATAAATACTATAAACTTGGTGTGCTTACAAAATCGGAGGATGATTTATTGAATAATAAAAAATTACGGAGTAAAATGCCCCAAAAATGGGACCGCGATAATGTATTTGCAAGGTATGATGAAATCGGCATTAAAAATCAAAAACCTTTTATGTAACATAGGGTTTTTCATACTTGAGCCGTATTTTTGTAATTCTATTTAATGTTTTGAAAATCCAATTATGACAGGGGTTTTAATAAAAATTGTATCCTCAATATTTTACCTCATATCAGGCTTGCTATGGAAGAGAATTCTTCCGAGAGGGCTGAATTATCACCTGATCTTTTACCGCACTATTTTCAGCATTCTATTCTCTTTAGTTGTCATTTCTGCTTTTTCATTTATCGATGACGGTGGGGCATCGATCGGCCGTTTTTTAAAAGCTTCATTAAACGATTGGTTTTTCGCGCTAGCCATCTGTTTTTTTAGTTTTTATGGCTTGTATTATTTTACGAATGCATTAAAGCATGGTAGATATACTGTGGTGGCGCCATTCATTTCTATGGCTGCGTTATTCTCTTTTGTAACCGCTTATTTCCTTTATGATGAGGTGGTTGGTTTGAATGCTGTTTTATCATTTATATTTCTATTTGGCGCACTTGTTTATCACCAATTTACCTATCTACAAACATTCCGCCTTTCTAAGGAAATATACCTCTGCTTATTGTGCTCTTTATTTTGGGGGGTCTCTTTTGTTTTGTATCCCATTTCAATAAAAGCCTTTGGAGTTTATAACTTTAGTTTGATCCTGGAGCTATGTGTCCTTCTATCTTGTGTTTACCTTACCGTTTTAAAAGAAAACACATTGAAGCTAACGCTACCAAACAAAGCAGATTTGAAGGTTTGTTTTTGGATTGGACTTTGCGTGGCGGGTGGAAACGTTGGTGCAAACTATTCTTTGGAGAATATCCCCATTTACCTCAACATTATTATTGCGGTACTTTTTGAAGCAGTAATGATCCTCGCGGGGCTATATTGGTTTAAAGAAAAACTAAGAATACGAGATTGGGTGTTGGTGGCAGGAATCACAGTGGGAGCAGTTTTATTAATGCTATGACTGCATTAACGATTTCATCATTCATGGATAAATAGAGGCGCTCTTAAAGCAACAACTATGCTTTACCTCTAGTTTTCCAAATCCCCAAGCGAGCGCCAAATTGTATAGTCGGAATACCGAAAGTCCTGGAGCCTGAAAGGTGGTCGAACTCATTTGGATAATTTGATACGCTGATATACTCCATTTTATCATACAGGTCCTGCTCAATATGCATTGAAACGCCAATTCCTATAAATGGTTCTATGAAAAAGTTCTTCTCAAAATCCCATCTAAAGCTGACATTAAGTCTGTGTTTGATCCTATGGTAACTGATGTTATCTGCAACATATCGACCTTCAGCCAAATCATGTTCTCCATCTCGACTGGAAACAGATCCTCCTTTGGCATAGGTATATTCAACATCGAACCCTAAATAAGATTGAAATTTAGACATTGACTTTGTAAGTCTTAGCTTTCCTAATGCACCAATACAGACCCCGTTATTCTGAAGAATGCCTATAGGAAGGGGAGACATAAGCGGGTAATTTATAATCGATGTCATACCATAATGATATCCGATATTGACTCCATAAGAGATTCTTTTTGGACCATAACTTTCAAATTCTAGGACCGTTCTGTAAATGTTTGCGTAGCTAATTGGGACACCAAATGATCGTTTGTTTTGGCCTTGACCAAAGGCGTGAAATGAAATCACAGCAATAAAAATGGCAATGATATTTTTTGTCATAAGGGATGTTTTTAGTAATAACGAAACAAGCGCTTAATGGCTGCTGAGCGTTAACTTTTTAGTTTATGAATAACATTGGTTGTAGAAAACCCCTCGACTAGACCAATGATTTTTACCACACCTCCATTTTTAATAACGTGTTCACGACCAACAATATATTTTGGGTGCTCAGAATTTGTTTCTTTTGGGTCATAGTCCCCCCCTTTTAAAAGCACATTAGGACTTAATTTTTCAATTAACTCTTTTGGAGTGTCTTCATCAAATATAACTACCCCATCAACGGATTCAAGTGCGGCAACAACTTTCGCTCTTGAAACTTCGTCATTTATGGGACGTTCTGGTGATTTTTCAAGTGCTTTAACGGAGCGGTCGCTATTTACCCCAACAAGGAGGACGTCTGCCTGTTTCGCCGCCTCATCCAAATAGGAGATGTGACCGAGGTGTAATAAATCAAAACAACCATTTGTAAAACAAATGCTCAGCCCTTGTGATTTCCACAAAGACACCTGTTTATCTAAGTTTTTTAGGTCTATTTGTTTATCATTTAGAGGAGTTTTAGCTCTTGTCATCCGCAGCATATTTTTTAGGCATTAACACCAATGAGATTAATCCTAAAAGTATTAAAAATATGGTTTGTGTTGCCCAAATCACCATTCCTAAAGCATTGCCAATAGCGAGCGAATCGGCGATACCCATTTCATTGAGATAATAGGCAGCTGTAATTCCAATTAGTAATGGGTATGCACCCATTCCCCCGTTTGTAAAAGAGATTCCGATGGCACCAAATATAAACGCCAAGAGGATTCCTGAGACAGGTACGTTAGCTGTTTCTTCTAAGGCCCAAAAAGGAAGTGCAAACATCAGCAGATAAGCGCCCCAGATTAAAAGCGTATGAAAAACATATGCGCTAAGATATTTCATTTTAAATATTGACATTACACCTTCTTTGAGTGAATGCAAAAAATTTAAAACTTTATGGCGCAATGTTTTATTTAATGCCACTACCACTAGGACTAAAGTAATGACCATTGCGGCCCATAGAGTAAAATGACTTTTTTGAGTACTGGTCTCCCCCAAAAAGCTCTTTTTTAGATTTGACATTATGGTGGATGCTTCCATTTGATTTAAAAATACAGTCCCAAAAGCAATACTCAAGAGAATGAGCATATCAATAATTCTTTCGGTGACGATTGTGCCAAAGGATCCCGCCACAGGAATATTATCAGACCGCTTTAGCATAAGTGCTCGTGTGAATTCGCCTGCCCTCGGTATGGTCATATTCACCAGGTAACCAATCATGAGAGAATGATACTGATTCTTAAAGGAGCTATCATGCCCCAAAGGGTGTAAGGTGTATTTCCATCTGTAGGCTCGGGAAAGGTAAGTAATAAAAGCAAGGAAGAGGGAGAGGGCAATTAGCCAGGGGTTTGAATCTAATATGGCATTTTTGAATACGGCGATGTCATTTTGCGACATATTATCAAAGATATACCAGGTCAGGTAAACACCTAATCCGATTGATACCATAATTTTAACAAAAGAAAAGAACCTCGACTTGTTCATTCTGGTTTTATTATTTCACAACAAAATGTTGTCTATTAGCCTTACATTATTGCAATATGCAGCAATACAACATACGCCATCTGCTCCACCTGTTGTATACGGCTCAAAGGTATTTTTGTTTACAAGTTCTAGGTATTCTAATTTCAGGGGACCTGAATTAAAGAAGTCAATCGCTTTCTTTTTAACAGCTTCAGCCTGCTCTTTTTTTATTTTTTTTCGAACATAATCGAGCGTCTTGAAAATAATCGAGGCAGCTGCACAGTCGCTCTGTGATAAAAGTAGGTTTCGGCTACTTAGGGCCATTCCATTTTTATCTCTTACAGTTTCGCAGGGAATAACTGAGGCAGGAAGCTGGGTTTCATCGACCATAAGCTGAATTACCGATAGCTGCTGTATGTCTTTGAGCCCAAAGTATGCCCTCTTAGCTTTGGTGAAATAAATTAGATTATGGACAACGTGTGCAACCCCCCTAAAATGCCCTGGGCGATACTTTCCTTCTAATACAGTGTCTAAGATGCCTAATGAAACCCCGGGATAGGGATCCGGTTCCGGATAAACATCATTTTCCTCAGGAATACATGCGACAACACTTTGGTACTGTCGCAAAAGAGAAAAATCGTTTTCAGGAACCCTTGGGTAGTTCTCGAGGTCCTTAGGATTGTTAAACTGCTTGGGGTTTACAAATATGGTGACAACCACGAGGTCATTTTCACCTACGGCTCTTTCGATTAATGAAAGGTGTCCTATGTGAAGCGCACCCATTGTGGGAACGATACCAACAGAAGCGATGCTTGGGTTACTTGAAATAAACCTTTGTAAGCTGCTAAAATTGTAAAATGTTTGAAAACCAGTCATTTTGCTCCTTTTTTCAAGTGGTAAAGCTAGGTTTTTTTATGAAAGTTTGATAAAAATTCGTATTTTTGCACTCCGAATCAAACCTATGGAAAAAAAGAAAATCCTATATATTTCACAAGAAATTGCCCCGTTTTTACCGAAAACTGAAATTTCAAATACGGCTAGAAAGCTTCCTCAAGTCATTCAAGAGAACGGAAAAGAAATACGCGTATTTATGCCGCGTTTTGGTGTAATAAACGAGCGAAGACATCAGCTCCATGAAGTTATTCGTCTTTCAGGACTTAATATTTGTATTGATGACAAAGACCATCCTTTAATTATTAAGGTGGCTTCTGTATCTGCGGCAAGAATGCAGGTGTATTTTATTGACAACGATGAATATTTCAGAAGAAAACATACGCTTATTGACGAAAAGGGGAATGATTTTGACGACAACGACGAACGCTCAATGTTCTTTTGTCGAGGTGTCCTGGAGACAGTTAAAAAATTAGGCTGGCAACCGGATGTAATTCATTGTCATGGCTACATGACGGGCATTATGGGATTGTACATAAAAGAAATGTACGGAAAAGATCCGCATTTCAAAGAAACCAAAGTTGTTTACAGCCTATATAACGAAGGGTTCAATAAAAATTGGGATAGTCGTTTTTCCGAAAAGCTAAAGTTTGAGGGATTTAGCGATGAGGTTTGTAATGACTTTAAGGAAACCACCTTTGAGAACTTTACTACAAAAGCGTTAAATTATTTTGACGGAATTAATGTTTCTTCTGAAGAGCTAAGTACTGAATTGCAACAAGCCTTCGACGGTAGTGCTTGTCACAAGCTTGGTTTTGTGGAAGAAGAACATCTGGCCAAAGAATTGTCCTCTTTCTATGACAAGGTCATTGAGGAAAGTGCAATGGTCTAATCCGAAAAAATGATCCGTACCATAGCGTTATTTTTTCTATGCTGTTTTGCAATCATTGCTTGCAAGAAAAAAGAATATCAGTTGGGCTCAGATGTTATTGACCCTTCTGCTATACTTGGAGGTACATCTATCGATACTTTTGCTTTGAATACATACTCAATTTTTGAGGATTCAGTTATTTCTGATAATCCGGCCAATGTTGTTTTGGGCTCATATCAGGACCCGATATTTGGGAATTATGAAGCATCCATATTTACACAGCTCAGATTGGCGGGCGTTGATCCTAATTTTGCGGACCCAAGCTTGATTGTAATAGATTCATTTGTACTCGCTTTAGAATATGTAGGCTACTATGGCGACCTCGATCCTCAGACCTTTGAGGCGTATCAGCTTGAAGAGAGCTTATCATTAGACTCCACCTATTATTCTTTTTCTTCCATTTCCCATTCGACCTCAAATTTGGTTCCTATCGATAAAGCCACAATTACCCCGAATACGTCTTCTCCGACAATTGTTGGTGAAGATTCTTTAGCTCCTCAGCTGAGAATCCATCTTGACACCAACCTAGCTCGGAGTCTTATTACAGAGGCTACAAGTGGTAGCACAACATTTTCTAGCAATGATGAATTCTTATCCTTTTTTAAAGGGCTACACATAAAAACAAATAATCCTGTTCAGTCACAAGGAGAGGGTGCCGCATTATATCTAGATATCAACGACCCATCTTCAAAAGCGACCATTTATTTTCGTCAAGATGGAGAACCAACGTCCTATGACTTATTAATTAATTCGGACTGTGCTGATTTTACAAAAGTGTCGATTGATCAAATAGGGAGTGATGTTGAACAGGTATTGATGGATTCAACACAGGGGCAAGATACATACTATGCTCAAGCATTTGGTGCGCGGGCGGCATTGTCCATTCCTGGACTTCTAAACTTACCACAAAATATTGTAATCCATAGGGCAGATTTATCTTTGCCGATTCAATTTCAGACAGGATATAAGTACCAACCCGGTAGTAACGTAAGTGTGGCGACAAGGGTAGATTCTTTGTCACAAGGATTAATTAATGTTGGGATTGTGGGTGTTTACAACCCTGTTCAGAAGAGCTTTGACCTTAATATTCGAGACTATGTTCAGTCAATAGTAAACAAAGAATTACCACTCACAGAACTTATGGTTTCTCCTTTGTTTTTTATTAATTCTGCTGAAAGAATTATTTTTAATGGTAGCAATACCATCAACAAGATGAAACCAAAATTAACCATCACTTATACAAGCTACTGAAATGTGTGGAATCGTTGCTTATATCGGAAAAAAAGAGGCTTATCCAATTGTTCTAAAAGGGTTAAAACGACTTGAGTACAGAGGGTACGATAGTTCGGGAATAGCTTTACTAAAGGAGGGAGAGATTAAGCTTTTTAAGAAAGAAGGGAAAGTTTCGAACCTCGAAGAATTTGCTGTTAAACAAGACATATCTGGCACAAGAGGTATCGGGCATACTCGCTGGGCTACGCATGGTCCACCGAACGATAAAAATGCTCATCCACATCTTTCTGAAGAGGAAGACATTGCCATTGTTCACAATGGAATCATAGAGAATTATGATGTTCTTCGTCAAGAGCTCGAAAGCAAAGGATATAATTTTAAAAGCGATACCGACACCGAGGTGTTGTGTTATCTTATCGCTGACATTAAAAAGAATACGGGTTATAAGCTCGGTAAATCTGTTAGGCTTGCGTTGAAACACGTTGTCGGTGCTTATGCGATTGTAGTGATGTGTAAAGATGAGCCAAACAAGCTTATTGCCGCGAGAAAAAGTAGTCCGCTTGTTCTTGGGATTGGTAAAGAAAATGATTTTTACGTTGCCTCCGACGCCACGCCTATCGTTGAATATACGAAACAGGTGGTCTACCTTAATGATGGAGATATTGCAATACTCAACGAAGAAAAAGGGCTTAAATTATACAACATCGAGGAGGAGCTGACGGACCCCTATGTAGAGCAATTAGAGCTTCATTTGGAGGCACTTGAAAAAGGAGGGTACGATCATTTCATGTTAAAGGAGATACACGAGCAGCCTAACTCAATTCAGGACTGTTTCCGGGGGCGACTAAATGCAAAAGAAGGTTGGGTCTCTTTGGGGGGTATCAAATACTATGAAAATGATATCATTAACGCCAATAGAATTGTAATGGTAGCATGTGGTACAAGTTGGCATGCGTGCCTAGTTGGCGAATATCTTTTTGAGGATCTAGCTCGAATCAATGTAGAGGTCGAATACGCAAGTGAATTTAGGTATCGAAATCCAATCATAAATGAAGGGGATATTGTACTAGCAATATCTCAATCGGGGGAAACTGCAGATACGATGGCAGCACTAGAGCTTGCCAAGCGAAAAGGAGCTACCATCCTGGGGATATGTAACGTTGTAGGTTCCTCTATTTCAAGAATTACAGATGCAGGTTCATATACACATGCGGGGCCAGAGATCGGTGTTGCTTCGACCAAGGCGTTTACGGCTCAGGTTACTGTGCTTACCTTAATGGCGGCATCTTTAGCGCGAAAAAAAGGAAAGCTGAACGAGTCCAAGTTTAGGAGTCTATTGTCATCGCTCGAAGCTGTGCCCCAGAAGGTTCAGCTCGTTTTAGATAAGACTGAGAAGATTAAAAAGATTGCCGAAAAATATAAAGATGCGGCTAATGCTTTATACCTAGGACGTGGAAGCTCTTTCCCTGTCGCTCTTGAGGGAGCGCTTAAGCTAAAAGAGATTTCATACATTCACGCCGAAGGTTATCCTGCAGCAGAGATGAAGCATGGTCCCATTGCTTTGATTGATGAAGAGATGCCAGTTTTTGTAATTGCAACAAAAGGACCATCCTATGAAAAAGTAGTCAGTAATATCCAAGAGGTAAAAGCGCGAAAAGGAAAAATCATCGCTATTGTAACAGAAGGTGACGAGCAGGTTAAGGAATTTGCGGATGATTTCATAGAAATTCCAGAAACAAACGAGTACCTAGTACCCTTGATCGCTACTGTTCCTTTTCAAATACTCTCGTATTATATCGCTGTGATGCGTGAGTGCAATGTGGATCAACCAAGAAATTTAGCGAAGTCCGTTACGGTTGAGTAATTTAATGAGTTCTAATTATATCTGAATCATTTTTTGGGATCAGATTTTCTCATCTTCCTAATTGAAATCGATATCCAATAGTGGCGATATAACCAGCGTCAAAGCTAGCCGTATCATTGTTACCCACCTCAAAACTAAATGAAAAATTTCCGATTTTTCCTTGTGGACCAATGGTAAGTGGCCATGGTCGGATGGCCAATGCAATGTTGTTTTTAAGACTTCCTGCTCCAAGAGCAAGTTTACCTGTAATTATCGAGGGTAAAGCACCTCCAATTTGATATTCAAAGATTCCGTTCTTGACAAATTCGAAGGTTTGTCCAAACAACACACTTCCACCGGGCCAAGGATCCGAGAAATCATAATCATCAACTGAAGCAACACCTATATTTACCTCTATAAAGGTTTGTGTATTTTTTCGCTGTCCAAATAATCCGAGGGGTTTAAATAAAAATAATATTATAAAAATTTTCATGGTACAAATCTAATTGTCGAGGAGCGATTAGGGAAGCTATATTGACCTGTAAAAGGACTTTTAAAAGCACAAATAATTGTTTAATATGTTTATTACATCGTCTTTGTGTTAATTATAAAGGATATAAATATCCCTATATAACTCCTGTTTTTAGGTTCTTGTTCATGGGATAATATTTAAACGAATTTTATTGGGCTTATTTTTAGTTAAAGAGTATAAATATTTAATTTTGAACTTGATGGATGTTAATTCTTTAAAACGAAAAGCGAAAGACTATTTGGAGCTGTGTTATAATGAGCTCAATAAAAGCTACCTGCTTGAGGCTCGTTTAGCTGAGGTGTACAAAGAGATTGAAAGTACAGGCGCTTATGAGCTATTGAGTTTTGAGTTGGTATACGGTACCAAGGTAGCATGGCGAAATTCTAATAAATGTATTGGCCGTTTATTTTGGCGTACAATGAAGGTTTTTGACTGCCGCAAGCTCAGCCATTCAGAGGATATTTTTCAAGCCTTATTAAATCACATTAAAACCGCTACCAATGTAGGAAATATTAAGTCCACAATTACGGTTTTCAATGCGCATAATGGAATACGTATTTGGAACCCTCAACTCCTTTGCTTTGCTGGCTATCGAGATGAAAAAGGACGTATAATAGGAGATTCAAAGCAATTAAGTTTCACCAAGGAGTGTATGAAACTCGGGTGGGTTCCAAAAATGGGACAGTTTGACGTATTACCCTTGGTTATTCAGGTCGGAGACAATGAACCAGAGTTTCGTGAGATTCCTGAGGAGTTAATTTCTATCGTACCTATTGAGCATCCCTTTATTGATTCATTTAAGGACATGGGTCTACAATGGTATTCTACACCAATTATTTCAAATATGACACTTGAAGTTGGGGGTATTGAATTTCATGCTGCACCCTTCAACGGATGGTACATGGGCACAGAAATTGGAGCGAGGAATTTGGCGGATGAGTCTCGGTATAACATGCTTCCGAAAGTTGCGAAGCTCATGGGGCTGAAATTAAATGATAAAAATATTTTGTGGAAAGACCGTGCCCTTATTGAGTTAAATTCAGCAGTCTTATACTCATTTAAAAAACACCGAGTAAAAATTATTGACCACCATACAGCATCCAAACAATTTATGGAGTTTTTGAGAAAAGAGACAACCGAAGGAAGGGATGTGACCGCCGACTGGGCATGGATTGTGCCCCCAATATCGGGTTCAACAATGGAGGTCTTCCATACGGAAATGAATAACGAGGTAAAGTCGCCAAATTACTTTTATCAACAAGAGCCTTGGTCAACGAAATAGACCTTGCCATAAATTGCAGAAGAAATTTATTTTGATGGATTTTTGGGCTTGAAATTAGACAGGCTATGTATCTCAATAATTAAATAACGGGGGCGGTATTATAGTGCTGCTTTTTTCGGGAGAGGTATTCTGAATCTTGCATTTACATCAGTCGCACTCGCCAAACTGCTCTACTTCTTTACCATATTTCTTTACACACTGCCGCCTAACCTCTCTATCAATTGAATCTAAGTAGGTGAATTGCACCACTTCATCGGTTTTATTTTTCATATTTTTTCGCAGACCATTTTTTCTCATAAAGTTTCCACGAAGGAGGTAGTCATCATATTTTCCTTTTTTGATGTCATAGTAATTCTCATAACACTCGCAACGCGAATATGGTATATTTGCCTTATTGTTACAACTCAAGAAAAAAGCGCTTAAAAATAAAATAAGGATGTAGCTCTGTATTTTGTTCACTCCTAGTTAGTTAATGAATAAAGTTATGAATCACTCGTTTTATTTCCTCTGAAAACCAGATAGATAACCAAGCCAAGTGGCATAAGCATTACTCCGAAGAAGATGGCAAGCCGAAATAACCAAGGGTTGATTTTTCTTTTCAAGCTATCTTTCCAAATCCAACGTGTAACACATATATCTCCCGCGACCATATGGGCCCACATGGCAGTAACACCTGCCTTTGACGACATTCCGGCTGCAAGGCCTGCCAAAAAACCGTCTGCATGCGATCCGCTATTGGCAAAATCGATTAATCCTTGCGGATTCATGGCCATAACAACCATCCAAATAACGATGGGGCCTAGAAAAAACATGGGTCCATCCAATAGTTTTTTGGTTTTATCTTTTTCCGGGTTAAGTAGCATTGCGAACCAAAAAGGCCCTACCCAAAACGTGGATAGTATGAAGGCGATAGTATAAATGTCCATAGTATATCATTTTAACAGATGAGGAAGCAAAAGGTTGAAAAAGAAACAATAGATTACCAATATAGGATTTACCATCCTTCCAGAAACTCATCAAGGTCTCGGCGATCTTTTTTTGATGGTTTGCCTTGGTCTTTTCCGCGATAATTTTGTTGTGCAGCCTGATACACTTTGTATTTATCAATTTCTTCTAAGGGAGTCTCATCTGTAATAAAGTCTTTAATTAATTTTGCACCGAGTCTTTTTTCGGTAAGCGCTTTGACCCGGAAACTAAATGTTGCGTTGTTTTTTTGAATACTAATTAAATCTCCGATAGTCACTTCCTTCGCTGGCTTACACTCGAGACCATTGAGCTTTATTTTATTTCCTGATACTAATTTTGTGGCAAGAGATCTGGTTTTGGATAGGCGGACACACCAAACATATTTATCAATACGCACAATAAATAGGGCTTATTTTAATAATCTTCTGAGGATTTTACCCACGTTCGATTTTGGAAGCTCGTCTCTGAAGTGCACCTCCCTTGGAACCTTATAATTTGTCAGGTTTTCCCGACAAGTGGCGATGACTTCCTCTTTGGTTAGGGAAGCATCCTTTTTTACTACAAAGGCCTGGACAAATTCTGTCCCATCCTCGTTTTTACCCCCACAAACCCCGACCTCTAATACCTTTGGGTTTTCAGTAATTGCTTTTTCTACTTCACTTGGATAAACATTAAATCCTGATACTAAAACCATCTCTTTCTTTCGGTCTACGATTTTGAAAAAACCATCTTCGTCAATAATTCCAACATCACCAGTGAGGAAGTATTCTCCATGCATACAATTTGCTGTCTCCTCGGGTCGGTTCCAATAACCCTGCATAACTTGAGGGCCCTTTATTCCGATCTCACCTTTCTCTCCCTGAGGAACCTCTACCTTATTGTCATCAAAAATTTTGATATCAGTGTTTGGAAGGGGTAATCCGATGGTTCCTATTTTATGCTTGCCACCAACTGGATTAATGGTAGCAGCAGGGCTTGTTTCAGAAAGCCCATATGCTTCAAGAAGAGGACTATTTGTGACCTTTTCCCATTCCGCTGCAACAACATCCTGCACAGCCATTCCCCCACCTAATGCCATTTTTAGATTGCTAAAATCGAGGCTTCTGAATGCATCCTGATTTAGTAAGCCATTAAAAAGAGTATTGACGCCAGTAATGAATGTAAATGGGTTTTTCTTCAGGTCTTTACAGAAGCCTTTCATGTCTCTTGGGTTCGTTATTAAGATGTTTTTTGCTCCATATCTAAAGAATACAACACAATTGGCAGTTAGGGCAAAGATATGATACATGGGAAGGGCAGTAATGATTGTTTCTTGTCCGTCCTCGAACTTATGACCAATCCATGCTTCAACCTGTTGAACATTGGCACAAATGTTTCCATGAGAAAGTGTTGCCCCTTTTGAAACACCTGTGGTTCCTCCCGTATACTGAAGGAAGGCATGGTCTTCTTTACCTAAGGCAACAGCCTTACCTTTTTTACCCATGCAATCTTTGAAAATTTGTTTTAATGGCGTGGTGTCATTGAGCTTGAACGGCGGGACCATTCTCTTTACATTCCGCACCACAAAATTTGTCATTGCCCCCTTAAATCCACCAAGCATATCTCCAATAGTCGTCGTAATTACAGTTTCTATCTCCGTTTCATGAAGAATTTCTTGTAAGTTGAACGCAAAATTCTCCAGTATAATAATCGCTTTAGCTCCGGAATCTTTGTATTGGTGACGCATTTCCTCCGCAGTATACAGTGGATTTGTATTTACAATCACGAGGCCTGCTTTTAGGCAGGCAAAAATGGTAATTGGGAACTGAAGAAGGTTGGGCATTTGTAAAGCAATACGGTCTCCTTTTTTCAATTTTGTATTGTTTTGAAGGTGCCAAACTAAGGCATCTACATGTGAAGAAACCTGATTGAAGCTTATTTCTACCCCCATATTTTTATATGCGGTTTTGTCTCCAAAGTTTTTGACAGATTGATCGAAAATTTCAACAAGATTGTTGTAACGGGTAAGTTCTATTGTTTTTGGTACTTCTGAAGGGTAGGATTTAAACCATGGAAAATCACTCATATTTTAATTTTTTATTATCGATAAGTCTCTCTAAAACATATTAAAAAGTATAATTTAAATATACGTAAAAAAGAGAATGACTACCTAATATTTTCTATCCTTAAGGGATAAAATGCGGTTAAATAAGGATATTTATTTAAGGAAATAAATTGTCTTTTTTGATTTTGTTTCTTTGGATGAAGTCATTTAAATTTGACACTAACTAAAAACCAAAGCGGGCAATGAAGCAATATCTTTTCCTATTTCTTTTCTTTAAAATCATATTTTTCGGTTTTTCGCAAGTACAGAGTGTTCAAGATGATTTTGAGGGAAATGGAACAATCACAACTTGGTATGGAGATGATTGCGGTGTAGATTTATCTTTCGCTAACCCTTTTGTTCAAAGTGAGAATACTTCGTCCACGGTCATGCGATATGACGACTATGGGGGTCAGTACGCAAATGTTGGTTTTGACGTAGGTGAGAATTTAGACTTGTCAAACCAAAACACGTTTAGCTTAAAAATTTATATTGAGTCTAGCAGCTTGACAGGAACTCAAAGTAATCAAATTTCCCTAAAACTTCAAGATGGCACAGTCCCTGCCCCCTGGCAAACTCAATGTGAAATAATTAAAAACGTCTCTTTGAATCAATGGGTGGAGGTCTCTTTCGATTTTGATAATGACCCTTATATTAACCTGAATCCAGGTTCAGCTGACCCAATCACAAGAACAGATTTTAACCGCGTCTTACTCCAGGTAAATGGTGAAAACAACAATGATTTGGTTGTAGCCTATATTGATGATGTACAATATGACGGAACGATAGGGACGTGTAATGTTTTTACGAACCTAGTATGGTCGGACGAATTTGATGGAAATGGTGCTGTAGATGAATCAAAATGGTTTCACCAAACACTGCTTCCAAATGGCTGGGGTTGGTTTAATGGAGAGCTTCAGCATTACACGGATCGAGAGGAAAATTCATATGTGGAAGATGGATTTCTGCATATTGTCGCAAAAGACGAAACATATACGGATCAGGGTGTAACCAAGGAGTATACTTCTGCAAGATTAAACTCAAAATTTGCGTTTACTTACGGTCGGGTTGAAGCACGTGCTAAAATGCCTTTTGGTATTGGCACATGGCCAGCTATTTGGATGCTTGGAAAAAACATTAACGAGCCGGGGGCGTATTGGCAAACACAAGGTTTTGGCACCACTGCATGGCCAGCATGTGGCGAGATTGATATTCTGGAGCATTGGGGCTCAAATCAAAACTATGTGCAAAGTGCACTACATACTCCTTCTTCGTCCGGAGCTACAGTGAATCATGGCGGAACAATGGCCTCCGATGTTTCCAACACCTTTCATGTCTATGCTATGGAGTGGACAGAGGATAAAATTGATTTTAGCGTGGACGGTTTTATCTATTATACTTATCAACCAGATCCTCAAAATATGAGTACCTGGCCATTTGTTGCGGATCAATTTATTTTATTAAATGTGGCCATAGAAAACTCTATCGACCCCGCATTTACAGAAAGTGATATGGTGCTTGATTATATTAGGGTTTACCAAGAGGGTTTGGGCACAACTACTACTGATGTGCAGGAGGCTTGTGATGCTTATACCTGGATTGATGGGGTGACCTATTCAGAAAGCAATAATAGTGCGAGTATAACGCTTCCAAATTCTGAGGGATGTGACTCTACAATAGTCTTGGATCTTACAATTAACAATTCTATTTCTCAAACGGATGTTCAGCAGGCTTGTGACAGTTACACTTGGACAGATGGCCTTACTTATACGGAAAGTAACTCATCTGCAACGCAGCTTTTCACAACAACTACTGGTTGTGACTCTACGATTACCTTATCATTAACCTTGAACAATAGTTCTACCTCTGAATTATATGAGACGGCTCTTGACTCGTATACTCTAAACGGAACGACATACAATTCCTCCGGAGTATACACTCAAATCATCACGAATGAAGCGGGCTGTGATAGTACGATAACACTCAACCTTACCATTGATTCGAGCGTTGGAATCGATGAGGAAAATCAAGCTTTAATGATTTACCCCAATCCAACTAACGACAAATTAAATGTTATCGTTCCTGAATTTTTAATCGGTAAAAAAGGAAGGGTCATACATATTTCTGGCAAGAAAGTACTCGAATTTGTTCAAGCCACTACACAAATCGAATTAGATTGTAGTGAGATGGTACCGGGCGAATATATTATTTCTTTTGAGGGTGAAAATAAAGTAGATTATTTCAGTTTTATCAAGAATTGAGTAAAATATGATTTTTAAGTGCCCCCTAAAATTATCTAGTGATGTATAGCCGGGGCAACGTCCTGATTACCTAACTTGTACAGCATCTGTGTGTGATCTTTCAAAGCACCGATGAACGTTTTGTAGGAATGATATGGAACTTCAAATTCTTCAGCTGTCGCCCTTACGATTTCCGAAAGTTTTTTGTAATGGATGTGACAAATGTTGGGAAATAAATGGTGCTCTACCTGAAAATTCAACCCTCCAACATACCACGAAAAGAGTCGTGATTTTTGAGCAAAGTTCGCCGTATTATACATTTGATTTACAGCCCAATCTGCATCTACATCCCCAGATTCTGTCGGCAGAGGGTAAGTAGATGTCGGAACAACGTGTGCTGGTTGAAAAATAATTCCCAAAATAAAACCAGTAATGAATTGCATTAAAAGATACCCCACAAGTGTTACGTACCATGGTGCAGGACAAAAAATAAAGGGAAGCGCAATAAAAATTGATGAGTAAACTATCTTATTCACAATAATATTTCTAAGGTGCTTTTTGAGGGTGAGCCCCTGAGTTTTCAAAAGATCCATTTTATTGTATCTCAAGGCTTGTTCATAATCCTTATTAATGAACCAAGTAATGGTCATTAGACCATAAAAAAAGTAAGCATAAAAATGCTGAAATCTGTGAATCTTGTAACGTTTAGTGTGCGGGGAAAACCTCAATATTGCCGGCGGGGGTGCAATGTCCTCATCATAGTTTGATACGTTGGTGTACGTGTGGTGTAATACATTGTGCTGTATTCTCCAATTCGCAGGATTTCCGGCAAGAATAATTAAAATTTTACTAATGAAGTTATTGACTGCTGGATTTTTTGAATAGGCACCATGGTTGGCATCATGCATTACCGACAGACCACAACCAGCCATTCCCATACCCATTAAGGCCCATAGTAAAAGCACTGCCCACGAGCTAATGTTCAAAGTTACGATTAAGATGAAAGGCGCAAGATAAAGCGTAACCATACAAATGGTTTTAAATACCATACTTGCATTGGCATGCCTTGATATATTTTCTTTTTTAAAATACTCGTTTACTCTTTGGCGAAGTACCTTATAAAAAATCGGGTTTTTACTCTTTGCAAATTTGAGCGGTGCGAATGTAGATTGACTTTGCATATGCAAAAGTAACCATAACTAATCTGTTTTGTTCAAATAAATTTTAAATCAGTTGATTTGAAGGTCATACAGCTTCTTATAAAGCCCCTCTTGTTCTAGTAATTCCTTGTGATTGCCGCGTTCTATTATTTTTCCTTTGTCAAGAACTAATATCAGGTCAGATTTTCGAATTGTGCTTAATCTGTGTGCAATTACAATGCAGGTTCTATCTTCCATCACTTGTTCCAAGGCTTCTTGAACTAGCTTTTCTGATTCAAGGTCTAATGCAGATGTGGCCTCGTCTAGAATAAGAATTTCAGGGTTTTTATACATCGCTCTTGCGATACTCAAGCGCTGTTTTTGCCCTCCGGACAATAAACTACCGCGTTCACCAATAAAAGTGTCATACCCATTTTGCATTTTTTCAACAAAGGTATGTGCATTGGCAATCTTTGCAGCTTCAATAATTTTTTCTCTATCGGGTTCTGATTCACCAAAAGCAATATTGTCAGCCACACTTGAGTTGAACAAGATAGGGTCTTGAGACACCAGCGACATCGTTGACCTGAGATCCTTTATGCGAAGCTCATTTATTTTTTGACCATCTATCTCGATCGCTCCTGAACTTACATTGTAAAACCTCGGTATCAAGTTGATTAATGTAGTTTTTCCACTTCCAGACTCTCCAACAAGGGCGATGTTTTGACCTTTAGTAATGGCAAACGAAATATCGTCTAAAACAAGTGCTGTTTCGTATTTAAAGCTGACATTTTGAAAAACAATTTCTTTTTTAAAACCCTTTATTTTTAGGGCATTAGGCACATCAATAACAACTTCATCTAGGGTTAATATTTGATTGATTCGATCTTGAGAGGCCCTTGACTTTATCATATTTGAAATGTTTTTAGAGATATTCTGAACAGGGCGTAAAAACTGCGAAAAAACAATGATAAAGGTCATAAATACTTCACCGGATAACGCATGCTCAGCACCTCCCAAAATCATCCTGCCCCCAAACCAAACCAAGGTTAAGAGAACACCGGCACCAATTGTTTCATTCAACAATGGCGAAAGGTTTTTCTTTCGTGCTGTTCTTGTCACCAGTTTTTGGTGCTTCAAGTTGGTTTTCATAAATCTATGGACAATGAATTTTGCGGCATTAAAGGCCTTGATAATTCGAACCCCCTCAATGCCCTCATCCATCGATGAATACATTACACTGGTTTGTTCTTGGCTTTTTTTAGCTGTACGCTTTAGGCTTTTACCGATTCTTGAAATCACGAAGGCGGATATTGGCATTAATAAAAAAGAAAATAGCGATAAGCTTGGACTCAAATAAATGAGCGTGGCAATATTGATGATTACCGCAAAGGGCTCTCGAAATAAAAGTTCAAGTAGACAGACAACTGCAATTTCAATTTCATTAACATCACTAACCATTCGCGCCATGAGGTCGCCTTTACGCTCATTAGTATGATAGGCCAAAGGTAGGCTCATCGCCTTTGTGAAAAGTCTATTTCTAACATCGCGAACGACAGCCATTCTCAGCTCTGATTGAAACCAAACAGCCCCATATCTAAATAAGTTTTTCAAGAAAAAGGCAAGCATAACCGAAATACAAACAAATAGCAAGGCGTGTAGCGGATTGCTTTTTACCATTGAGGTCATGGTAAAATTGTAGTAGTCCTTGAAGTATAGAAATGTTTCAGGGATACCCCAATTAAATTCGGGCTTAGCCACAAGGGTTATGCTTTCAGGCTTCTTAAAAATAAGTTGTAATACCGGAATAAATAAAACCAAAGAAAGTAGATTGAAAACGACAAAGAGCATATTGCACAATACGACCAAGAAAGTGTGCAGCCTATACTTAATTGTGTATTTAAATATTTCGAGATAAGATTTCATCGCTAGTACAAAGATACATTTTTACTTTTCGGGACATCATGAAATACTATTCTTAAATTTGTCTTATGGCATCAATAAGACAAAGTAAAATAGAATCGGTAATACAGTCAGAAGTTTCAGTCTTTTTACAAAGAAACGCTAGCGTGTGTCTAGGCACAATGGTAACCGTAACCGTCGTGCGAGTAACATCAGACCTGTCTTTGGCAAGATGTTACCTCAGTATTTTTGGTGGAAGGGATAAGCAAGATGTTTTTGAAAATATAGAGTCAAACGCAAGTAGAATTAGAGGAGAGGTCGGCAAAAAGCTAAAAAACTTACGTAAAATACCGGCATTAAAGTTTCATATAGATGATTCTCTCGACTATGCTTCAAAGATTGATGAACTCTTAAAAAAATAAATATCAGAACGGCCTTTTATATCGCAAAGACCTATTTTCGTTCAAAGCGAAAAAAGAATATTATTACTTTGATTACTCGCGTATCTATTTCAGGCATAGCTTGTATTACTTGTGCGTTAGTCGTTCTTCTTTCTGCCTTTAATGGTATGGAAAAACTCATAGACCAAATTTACAGTGAGTTTGATCCATCAATTGTGGCGCGATCTTCTAAAGGAAAAGTCTTTTATGAACGCGATGTTGATTGGGATGCATTGAGGCAAATCGAGGGGGTCTTGTCAGTTTCCTCGGGAGTAGAGGCCTTGGCTGTGGTAGAGTATAACCGTCCCGTTTTGAACGAGAAGACCTTCAGAGTAAAGAGAACGAATGCAAAATTATTTGCAGTTGATTCCTCTTTTTTAGATGTAATATCGATACATAATAATTTTAAAGGGCCTACACCCTCTCTTGGTACAATTGTTCGTCCTGAAGGAATTATGGGTATCTCATTACTTGACAAGCTGGAAGCGCCTCTTGATGGAAATTTTAAGCTGTTTTTACCAAAGCGTAATATCAGTGTCCGAGCGAAACAACCCTTTTTCACGAAAAAGCTAAACCTTTCTTCAGTTTTATTTTATAGAAATAAAGAAGTAAATGAAGAAACACTGATTTGGCCAATTAATGCGTATAGAAAATTGGTGCAAGATACGATGGGAAGGCTCACAAATATTTATTTTTCTGCCTTACCCAAGACAAATCTTATTCAACTTAAAAATGAAATTTCGAATTTTTTAGGACCGGACTACATTGTAAAGACCTACAAAGAGAAAAACGAATTAATTTTCAAGACCAGCAAATCGGAAAAAGCAATCCTAACACTGATTTTGATTTTTGTATTTGTGCTTGCTTCGTTCAATCTTGTTTCATCGCTTACGATGCTTTTTATAGAAAAGAAAGATAATTTTCTTGCTTTTAAAAGTATGGGCTTGTCAGCAAACGCATTATTCAATGTCTTTTTTTACCAAGGGCTTATGATTTGTTTTTTTGGTATTTGTGTTGGTATTTTCGCCGGCTATCTAATTTGTTTTTTTCAGTTGTCTTCTGGGTTTCTACATATTGCGCCTGGACAGCCATATCCTATCGGTTTTTCTGTGAAAGACTTTCTAACAATCATAGGCGCTGTATCTATTTTGAGTCTGTTGTTTTCATATATCACGGTTAAACTTCTGCTAAAGCGATCGAGTGAGATTTAACCCCTGTATTTTTATTCTAAAAAAGTGATTTGTATTTGGAATAAATGGATTATATTTGCACCCAAATTCAAACAGGTATACAATGTCTAGTCTAAAAGGAAAAATATCTCAAGTAATCGGTCCCGTTGTTGACGTTGCTTTTGAGAAAGGTCTTGAACTACCAAATATTTACGATGCCCTTGAGGTATTCAAAACAGATGGAACAAGAGTCGTGCTTGAGGTTCAGGCGCACGTAGGAGAGAACTCGGTTAGAGCCATTTCAATGGACTCTACAGATGGTTTTACAAGAGGTATGGAGGTTGTTTCTACCGGCCTTCCGATTAAAGTTCCGACAGGAGAAAAAATTAAAGGTCGTTTATTTAATGTTGTGGGAGAAGCCATCGACGGGATAAACGAAATTGACAATAAGGATGGGTTGCCAATTCACAGAGAAGCACCAAAATTTGAGGATTTATCGACCTCAACTGAAATCCTATTTACAGGGATCAAAGTAATTGATTTGATTGAGCCTTATGCAAAAGGTGGTAAAATTGGTCTTTTTGGTGGCGCTGGTGTTGGTAAAACAGTTTTGATACAGGAATTGATAAACAATATCGCCAAAGGACACGGAGGTCTTTCAGTGTTTGCTGGAGTTGGTGAGAGAACAAGAGAAGGGAATGACCTTCTTCGGGAAATGCTTGAATCAGGAATTATCAAGTACGGTGAAGACTTTTTGACTTCTATGGAAAATGGAGGTTGGGACCTAAATAAAATTGACCTTGACGAGATGAAGGAATCAAAAGCAACCTTTGTTTTCGGACAAATGAATGAGCCTCCTGGAGCACGTGCAAGAGTTGCGCTCTCAGGTTTGACAATTGCTGAATACTTCAGAGATGGTGACGGAGAAGGTCAAGGTAAAGATATCTTATTCTTTGTTGACAATATATTTAGATTTACGCAGGCCGGTTCTGAGGTTTCTGCGCTTCTTGGAAGAATGCCTTCAGCGGTAGGTTACCAACCAACACTAGCAACGGAGATGGGTGCGATGCAAGAACGAATTACTTCTACCAAAAGTGGTTCTATTACATCTGTTCAAGCGGTATATGTCCCTGCGGATGACTTAACTGACCCCGCCCCTGCGAATACATTTGCTCACCTTGATGCAACTACGGTATTGTCAAGAAAAATTGCTGAGCTTGGTATTTATCCAGCGGTTGACCCATTGGATTCAACGTCAAGAATACTTACTCCGGAAATTGTTGGTGATGAGCATTACGACTGTGCACAGCGAGTTAAGGTAACACTTCAGCGCTACAAAGAGCTTCAAGATATTATCGCAATTCTTGGTATGGATGAGCTTTCAGAGGAGGATAAAATGGTCGTTCACAGAGCAAGAAGAGTCCAAAGATTTTTATCTCAGCCCTTCCACGTTGCCGAACAGTTCACTGGTCTTCCAGGAGTTCTTGTTGACATTCAAGAAACCATTAAAGCATTTAACGACATCCTTGACGGTAAATTTGATCAATACCCAGAAGCAGCCTTTAATTTGAAAGGTGGTATTGAAGATGTTATCGCAGCGGGAGAAAAAATGCTTGCTGAAGCTTAGTATAATGAAGTTAGAAATCATTACTCCAGAATCAAATGTTTTTAGTGGAGAGGCGAAATCCGTTTCGCTCCCTGGTTTAGACGGTATTTTTCAGGTTTTGAATAATCACGCTCCTGTAATTTCCGCGTTAAAAAAAGGCAATCTTGTTGTTGAGTTAGAGGCACCTCTTACTGATGAGCAGAAAAATGATATGATCGTTGTTGACTCCTCAGAGAAAATAAGCGTTGCGATTAATGGTGGTGTAGCGGAGTTAAATAAGAATAAGCTTATTGTATTAGCTGAGTAAGCAGCGCGAAGTATTTTTCGGGGCCTTTGTTAAGACTTGTTAAGCATGATAAGCTATAATGCCCATACAAGAATGTTTACTTATCTTCGTTACTTCTAATAATGAGCAATTTAAATCATATAGATCTTAAATCAGTTCCTGAGCATATTGCCATAATAATGGACGGAAACGGACGTTGGGCAAAAAGTAAGGGTGAGGACAGGTTATATGGGCACTCAAAAGGTGTAGATGCAGTTCGTGAAACACTTAAAGCCGCTGCTGATTTAAAAGTAAAATACCTTACGCTTTATGCATTTTCTACTGAAAACTGGAATCGACCTAAAGAGGAAGTTGAAGGTCTCATGAATTTATTGGTTATGTCTCTTGCCAATGAGTTGGACGAGCTGAATGAAAATGGTGTACGTCTTCAAGCAATAGGAAATATTATTGGATTGCCAGCTTCTTGTCAAGAAAGTCTTTCAGAAGCAATTGAACAGACAAAAGATAATACAAGTATAACTTTGGTTTTGGCTTTGAACTATAGTTCGAAATGGGAAATAGAGCAAATGGTCAAAAATATCTCCTCAAAAGTAAAGCAAGGAGTTCTTTCAGAAGAAAAAATAGACCAAGACTTGATATCAAGCGAGCTTACGACACATCGTATTCCCGATCCGGAGCTTTTGATTCGGACAAGCGGTGAGCATCGGGTAAGCAACTTTCTTCTTTGGCAAATCGCCTACACGGAATTTTATTTTTTAGATATTTTTTGGCCAGATTTTGGTAAAAAACAGCTTCATGATGCGATTTATGATTATCAGAATCGAGAAAGAAGGTTTGGTTTGGTTTCAGAACAAATAAAGAGTGTATAATGCAAAAAATACTCGGTTTGTTCTCCATACTTCTATTTGCCTTGCAGGTTCAGGCACAAGTTGGTTCTAAATCCCTATCCGAATTAGACTTTAGCTATCTCTCACCAAAAGAATACGAGCTCGGCCCCATAAGGGTTTATGGAGCAGACAACTATGACCATCAGGCCATTCGTCTGATTGCAGGGCTCCGGCAAGGACAACCTATCACACTGCCAAGCCAGCAGATAAGTAAGGCCATCAAAAATCTTTGGGCAGAAGGTTTATTTTCTAATATTTCCATCTATGCGGAGAAGGAGATAGCAGGGGTTGTGTATTTAATTATTGACCTTCGTCCGCGGCCAAAACTTTCTCGTTTCAAATTTCAGGGAGTTTCAAAAAGAGAGGCAGATAAGATTCGTGAGGAGATAGCGCTTTTTTCTGGTAAAACAATTACGGAAAATCTAGTTTTTCAAACAAAAAATCAAATTCGCGGATATTTTAGAGATAAAGCATTTTATAACGTAAAAGTGGACATTGATAGAATTAAAGACACCGTGATAAATAATTCTGAACTTTTTTCAATAAATATCAATAAAGGGTCGAAGGTCGGTATTAAAGAGATAAAGATCAATGGAGTTACTCAGCTTCCTTTATGGAAGCTGAAATGGGCGATGAAGGACACAAAAAAGAAGTCGGTATTTAGAATCTTTAAGCGTTCGAAATTTACAGAGTCTTCATATGAAACGGATAAGCTTGCGATGATTGATAAGTTTAACGGCGTAGGGCTTCGAGATGCGGAGATCATGTCGGACACGGTATATCAAATTGACGAAAAAAACCTCGTCATAGAGCTATCGGTGAACGAAGGCGGCAAGTATTACTTTGGAGATATTGAATGGACAGGGAATACAAAGTATCGTTCTTCTTATCTAGACACGATTTTGGGGATAAAAAAAGGAGACCTTTACAATAAGGCTCTTCTTGAGCAGAGAATATTTGGCAACGGTGATGGCAGAGACATTTCATCCTTGTATATGGATAGAGGGTATTTGTTTTTTCAAATTATACCCGTTGAAACGAATGTTACGGATCGTCATATTAATTATCAGGTTCGAATGCTGGAGGGTAAAGAGGCGCGTATAGGCACTGTTACAATTAAAGGAAATAACAAAACCAATGATTATGTAATCTTGCGCGAAATCAGAACCAAACCAGGGGATCTTTTTAATAAAGCTGACATCATGCGGACACAAAGAGAGCTCTCGCAACTTGGTTTTTTTAATGAACAAGCTTTTCAAGTAAACCCTCTGCCAAATCCGGCCAACGGAACCGTTGATATTGAATATGTGGTAGAGGAAAAGTCCTCCGATCAAATCGAGCTTTCCGGAGGCTACGGAGGAGCGGGCCCCACAACCTCAGGTCGTATCATCGGGACACTTGGTTTAACCTTTAATAATTTCTCAACAAAAAACTTTTTCAAAAAATCAGCTTGGTCTCCATTACCTGGAGGGGATGGTCAACGATTGTCGATACGCGCTCAATCCAATGGTAGATTTTATCAAGGTTATAATTTTTCTTTTACAGAGCCATGGCTTGGTGGTAGAAAGCCAAATTCCTTATCCTTTTGGGTGAATAATACATCCTTAAGCTCAAATGGTTTACTAAGAACAAACCCTGATTACAATGGTCTTTCTATTACAGGAGTTGGAATAGGATTAGGGCGTAGAAAAAAATGGCCAGATGATTATTTTACAGCGCGGTACGAGCTGAGCTATCAGTATTACGATGTGGTCAATGATTTTAGATTTCCTTTATTTACAGAAGGTTTTGCAAATGATATCGCTTTTCAATATACCCTTCAAAGAAGTTCGGTGAGCGCACCAATCTACCCTCAGAGCGGTTCAAACTTTAGATTTTTAGTTAAAGCAACCTTACCTTACTCCTTATTTACAGATGTGGACTATTCAAACGCAACAAATCAAGAAAGATACAAGTATCTTGAATACTACCGCTTTAGATTTACGGGGGAATGGTATGTTCCGCTAACTGCGGATAAAAAACTTGTACTTATGCCTAGGTTTGGATTTAGCTATATAGGCGCCTACAATAAAGAAAAGGGTGTTACTCCTTTTGACCGATACTCGATGGGAGGGAGTGGCCTTTCTGGTGTAAACCAGCTTGGAGGTAGAGAAATTATCGCACTTCGTGGATATGAAGATCAATACGTTTCATCAGCAGGGGGAGATCCGATTATTGCAAAATACACATTGGAACTGCGCTATCCCATATCCTTGAACCCGTCTGCGACATTCTATGCGCTCACGTTTGTTGAGGCGGGGAACACCTTTCCAACATTTAATAAGTTCAACCCCTTTAATGTGAAACGTTCTGCAGGAATTGGAATACGTGTGTTTTTACCTATGTTCGGGATGCTAGGGCTAGACTATGGTTTAGGTTTTGATAAATTAGATCCTTGGGCTGACGGTTTTGGAAACTCAACAGATCAGTCTGTAGATCAAAAAGGGTTTTATCCAAAGCTTAGCTTCACGATAGGGATGAATTTAGGTGAGCTTTAGCATAATCTGTCTTTCTGTTTTTTATCTGTCATCTTATTTTCTTACCTTATGTCCCCTAAAAAAAGCGACCATGTTAACCTATCATAAATTTATTGCCTTATTCTCTTTAACTTTACTTTTCGGGTCCGTTCATAGTCAGTATTTTATTTCTTCATCTTTTATAAATACTATTGAACCAATAACCTTACAAGCAATTTCTGGCTTGTCTTTACCTTACTCGGTAGATACCTATAAAATCATTTACAATACCACGGATGTTGATGGGACACAAACAGTTGCTTCAGGGGCCCTCTGTATTCCTGTTAGCCCAAATTGTCAAGGCTTCCCGATAGCAGTCTATGAGCACGGAACGAGCCTTCGAAAAATTGATGTTCCTTCGGAGGATGTATCGGAGACATATATTGGACGCATTTTTTCTGCAGGTGGATATCAGGTAGTAATGCCTGATTATTTAGGTATGGGAGAGAGTCCAGGTCTTCATCCATATTGTCATGGAGAATCGGAGGCGACCGCAACAATTGATATGATTAGGGCCGTTCGTGAGGCACAAAATTTGGGTGCGATTCCAGGGATGGGGCCGGATAATGGAGAGCTTTTTATAACTGGATATTCTCAAGGAGGCCATGCTGCAATGGCTACTCATAAGTACATTGAAGACAATAATTTGCTTGAGGAGTTTAATGTTCTCGCTTCGGCACCTTGTTCGGGCCCCTACGAAATTACTGGCGCCATGGCAGATACAATTCTAGCCGCATCATATTCTAATCCAGGCTATATCGTTTATATTATGGCTGCTTATCAACGTGTTTATGGTAATCTTTATACTAGCTATTCCGATATCTTAAAGTCTCCTTATGACGAAATCGTAGAACCTTATTTTAATGGTAACAACTACACTTTGGCCATGGGAAGCTTAAACGAACAGCTTCCGCAAGAAATACAGGCTTTTGTTGAAGATTCGGTATTGGAAAATTTTTTAGAGGCAGCTTCAGGTCAAAACCATCCCATTTGGCAAGCCATGGCCGCAAATGACAATTATGATTGGCTGCCCACAAGACCTGTTAAAATGTATTATTGCACAGGGGACGAACAGGTTTCATTTCAAAATGCACTGGCAGCGGAGGCCGCTATGCTCGCTAATGGTGCAGTTGATGTTGAGGCCGTATATAAAGGTGACGGAATGCACAATGACTGTGTTTTGCCGTCGTTAACAGATGCCTTCAATTGGTTTGAGACATTGAAAACAGAGTGTGCCTCTACGGGTATTACAAATTTAGAACTTAGAGATGTTATGGTTTATCCCAATCCAACAAACGCGATTACAACAATAGAATCAAATGAATTTAAGCAATGCGAAGTTCTTCTATCAGACCCCTCGGGAAGAATCGTCTTGAATTTCAATAAGCATCAAGAGGTACAAGACATAGATCTGTCTAAATTGATTCCTGGCACATACTTTATTGAGCTTCGTGCCGAAAGTAAAAGTGCAATATTAAAGCTTATAAAAGAGTAAACAGGGTAATCCTTTAAAAATCATTATCAACATTGGACTATGGCTGCTTATAGTGGCTGCTCCTTTACAATAATTATGTATCTTCGCCGTTCAATTGGTCAATTGTACCTTATGTTGAAGTATTTTTTTCTTTTCGTTTTGTTTTTTGGCACAACCTTTGCCTATAGTCAATCGTACGCTTATATTGATTCAGATTATATTCTAAGCAAGGTTCCTGAATATGTTCAGGCTAAAGAAAAACTCGACAAGCTTGCGGATCGATGGACAAAAGAGATAGAGGACAGATACGAGGCAATAAAAGGAAAAAAAAGCAACTTCGAACGAGAAGAGATTTTATTACCAAAAGAGGAGCGAATCAAGCGTAAAGAAGAGATTGCCAACCTAGAGCAGGAAGCTTTAGACTTACAAACACTGCACTTTGGTAGTGAGGGAGATTATTTTCAAAAAAGACAAGAACTGGTCAAGCCCATTCAAGATCGGATCTTTACGGCATTAAAGAAAATATCTAAAAGCGATGGTTATGATTTGGTTTTTGATAAAGCAAATCAGAGTAGCTTAATTTTTGCTGCTAGCGAATACGATATCAGTGATGATATTTTAGATGAAATGGGAATTAGTGAATAGAAATAAATAAAAATAAATACAAAAATGAAAAACGTAATATTCATAACATTAATGATTCTTTTGGGGTTTCAAGCAGAGGCTCAGACAAAGATTGGTCACATTAACTCGCAAGTTTTACTTGATACTTTGCAGTCTCGTAAGGACGCAATGGCGAAATTGAAGCAATTTGAGGCCGAAGGCGTACAAGAATTGCAAGAAATGAATAAGGCATTTGAGGCAGCCTATTTAAGGTACCAGCAGAATGAAAAAGATTGGTCTCCAGTGATTCAGAAAATGGAGCAGGAGAAGCTGATGAAAAAACAACAAGGTTTGGAAACCCGTCAGGTTGAGTTAGAGCAGCAAATGCAGATTTATGGTCAGGAGCTGAATAAACCAATTTTGGATTTGGTTCAATCTGCTGTAAATAATGTAGCCAAGGTAAAAAAAGTTTCTTATGTTTTGGACGAAACAGTTACTTTATATTTTGCTGGAGGAATTGATCTAACTCAGGAAGTAATGACCGAATTATTGAAGCTTGAGGCAGCACTTCTCGCCGAGTAAGGTATCTTCTTTTAAGGAATTTAAAGGGCAACAAGCGTTGCCCTTTTTTTGTAGCTTTGAATTATGAATAGATTGGGGCCGATAGGAGTTTTTGATTCTGGTTATGGAGGCCTAACTGTACTTCGGGAAATATTGAAGGAATTGCCTGGGTATGATTATATTTATTTGGGGGATAATGCCCGTGCCCCATATGGGAACCGCTCCTTTGAGGTTGTTCATGAGTTTACCCTTGAAGCGGTGAACTATTTACGTGATAAAGGTTGCCGATTGGTTATTTTGGCATGTAATACCTCTTCGGCGAAAGCATTAAGAACCATTCAGCAAATAGATCTACAGCAGACAAAAGATGAATCTTTCAGAGTTTTAGGAGTTATCAGGCCTAGCACAGAATCTATTGGTGGTTTAAGTAAGAATAATTGTGTTGGTATTTTGGGGACAGAGGGGACCATACAATCTGGTTCCTATAAAATTGAGCTTGAAAAATTTTCGCCCAATACAACTGTTATACAGCATGCATGTCCAATGTGGGTGCCACTTATTGAATCAAACCAGCATGAGACAGCGATTGGAAAGAAGCTAATCGAAAATGACGTGAATGAGTTATTGGGCATGAGCTCGGCTATAGATACGATTATTTTGGCTTGTACCCATTATCCATTGATTATAAATCATGTTCGGGAAATAGTGGGCGAGAAAATTCAAGTTGTTTCTCAAGGGCCTATTGTTGCCAAAAAGCTTCGTGAGTATCTTCAACGGAATGAATTTATGGAAACACAGCTTTCTACGGGAGGCTCATGTTCCTTCTTAACTACCGAGAAAGCAGCTGTGTTTAATATTGCTGCGAATCAATTTTTAAAACAAGCGGTTACTGCTGTACAAATTAGGTTTTGAATCACTTTGAGTAAAGCTCGATAAGTTCATTATTCAGCTCCTGGAAATCTTCTTGATGTCTTGAATAATAATTAAATGTATTTTCAAAGTCTTCAAATGAGATGTTGTTTTTATCAAAAACTTTGTTAACGGATTTTAGTAGGGAGTCTTTATATGTGTTTGGGTTTCGAAAGTTTAATTGGTAGTAACTTTCTAATGTCATGATTTCACTGTAAACAGATTTAAACTTTTCCTTGGATAGAGGAGGGGCTATTTCTGCGTTTGTGCAAGAAAGTAAAATCAGGAATATAAATACAATGTTTACTTTCATTATTTTTAATACTTGAATTGAAGTCTTTTCCCGATGCCTGCCTCAATCACCTTGTCATTCTCATATACGATTTCCCCATTTACGAATGTCCGATCAATGCGATGTGAAAACTTGGTCCCCTCGAAGGGCGACCAACCACATTGGTAAAGAATATTTTCTGAAGCTACAGTTTCTCCCGAACGAGGTTCCACAACTACTAGATCTGCAAAATATCCTTCACGAATATATCCACGCTTTTCTATTCTAAATAATATGGCTGGATTATGAGCCATCTTTTCGACAATTCGCTCAATTGAAATCTTTCCACGCTCAGCATGCTCAAACATACTGAGTAGCGCATGCTGAACAAGGGGCCCACCTGAGGGAGCACTTAAATAAGTGTTACTCTTTTCCTCTATTGTATGTGGCGCGTGGTCCGTTGCGACAACATCAATTCTATTGTCAAGTAAGGCGCGCCAAATACCTTCTCTATCTTGAGTGCTTTTTACAGCTGGGTTCCATTTTATTTTTGTACCGAAGTTTTGATAATCCTCATCAGTAAACCATAAGTGATGTACACAAGCTTCGGCTGTTATCTTCTTTTCTGATAATGGTAATTTGGCATCGAATAATTCTATTTCTTTCGCAGTGGAAATATGCAAGACATGAAGCCTAGCGTTATGCTTTTTAGCCAAAGAAACGGCCAAAGAAGAGGATAGGTAACAGGCCTCTTCATTTCTTATGACTGGGTGCATGTTAATTGGAATATCTTCTCCAAATTCTTTTATCGCTTTTTGCAAATTCTTCTGGATGGTATGTTCATCTTCGCAATGCGTTGCAATGAGCATACTAACATTAGAAAACAACCCTTCTAACGTGTCTTTATTATCAACGAGCATGTTTCCTGTGGAAGACCCCATAAATACCTTGATTCCGCAGACGCTCTTGGGGTCGGTCTTTAAGACTTCATCAAGATTGTCATTGGTCGCACCCATAAAGAAAGAGTAATTGGCTATTGAGCTTTTTGATGCAAGAATATACTTGTCTTCCAAGAGCTCTTGAGTAGTTGCATTTGGAACCGTATTGGGCATTTCCATGTAGGAGGTAATTCCTCCTGCTACTGCAGCACGAGATTCAGTGTATATCGAAGCTTTATGCGTTAGCCCAGGCTCTCGGAAGTGAACTTGATCATCAATGCATCCCGGAAGAACATAGCTTCCGGTCACATCAATAATTTGGGCATTTTCTTCAATTATATTTTTCCCTATTTTTTCGATTTTACCATTCTTAATCAGAATGTCTTTCTGCTGTCTTGAACCCTCATTGACAACAATGCCATTTTTTAAAATATAATCCATTATAAGTTCATATGTCTCATTTTCCAAACGCCCAAAAAGGCCTCCTTAAATATTCCTGTGCTCATTTTGGAATCTCCCAATACTCGGTCAACGAAGGTTATTGGGATTTCTTTTGTCCTAAAGCCATGCTTTATCACAGCATATTTCATACAAATCTGAAAAGCGTAGCCCTTAAAAGTAACAGCTTCGAGATTTATTTTTTCTAATACATTCAATCGATACCCCTTAAAACCAGCCGTTGTATCACGAATAGAAATGAAGAGTACAATTCGAACATAAACGCTTGCGAAGTAAGACATAAGTATTCTCTTCAGAGGCCAGTTTTTAACCTTTCCACCCTTACAGTATCTTGACCCAATGACTAGGTCAAAACCTGATTTTAGCGTGTCATGCAGCCTTATTAAGTCCATAGGATTATGTGAAAAATCGCAGTCCATTTCAAAAACAAAGTCATATTTATTTGCAATCGCCCATTTGAAACCATGGATATAAGCAGTTCCCAATCCTAGTTTTCCAGCTCTTTTTTCAAGAAAAACACGTTTAGGGTTTTTTTCTATTGCCTTCTCAATAAGTTTTGCTGTTCCATCTGGGGAGTTGTCATCGATGAAGAGCACGTGAAAGTGTAGGCTCAATTCTAAAACGGCATCAATCATGCGTTCAACGTTTTCATTTTCGTTGTACGTTGGAATAATAATGAGCGATTTTGGATGCATAATGAGGTAGAGAACTAAGGTAGTTATTTCACTTTAAAAAGTACTTTTTAGTATTTTTTTTGTGCATTTTTAGCAAAAAAAAGCCGCACAAAGCGGCTTTATATTTTTTATAAAAAAAGAGTTATTTTTCTGATTTTTCTTCTGATCCGCCTTCTTCTTTGGCACCTTCTCCCTCAGCTCCTTCAGCTCCTTCAACAGCCTCTTCCTCTTCTTCCTCATCATCAACCGCACCACGCGAGATTTTAACTCCAAGAACGACAGCATTGGCAGGATCTAATATCGTGACCCCAGGAATACTAACCTCTGATACTCTAATCGATTGACCGATTCTTATAGGCGCGATATTTAGTGTTATGGCATCTGGAAGGTCGCCTGGAAGCCCAAAACAAGAAAGCGTTCTAAACGCCATGTTTAATTTACCTCCGTTGAGTACCCCTTTTGCGGCCCCTTTTGTTCTTACTGGAAGATCTACTCTGACTTTTTTGCTGTCATTAAGCTCATAAAAGTCGACATGCTGTAAAGTGTCTTTTACTGGGTGTTGTTGAACTTCTCTAACAATACCCACCGCGGATTTTCCTTCAATATCCAATTCAACTTGATAGACCTCAGGAGAAAAGATAATTTTATCCAAATCTACTCGTTTAACCGAAAAGTGAGTTTGCTCACCCTGTCCATAAAGGACACACGGGACCCTGTTTTCACTTCTCAGTGAAGCAGCGTCTTTTTTCCCTACGTTCGCTCTAAGCGAACCGCTCAATTGTGCTT